>NZ_JALDTU010000010.1:0-47603 GCF_023109005.1 Streptococcus oralis
ATTGTTTATCCCAAATTTATTTGAAAGCTTCTCTAAGCTATATCCTTGTTTTCTAAGTTCATAGATCTGAACTTTATCATCATAAGTTAATTTCATAGTAAAAACACCCCAAAAGTTAGATTTTTTTTGTCTAACTTTTGGGGTGCAGTTCACTAACGGGTGGTTATTATTTTCTTAAATAGCCAAATCAAACTTCAGTTGTGGCTTGACTGGATCATAGTCAACTAACTCAAAGTCTTCGGCTTTGATATCAAAGAAATTAGTCCCATCAGGAACATTTAAAACCAAGCGTGGTTGGCAGTTTGACGGCTCACGACGGAGCAATTCCTGAGCTTGTTCAAATTGATTATCATAGATATGGAGGTTGTTGATAAAGTAGAAGAACTTCCCAACCTTCCATCCAAAATGTTTTGCGATCATCATCTGCAAAGCCACATACTGCATGGCATTGATATGGTGGGCCACCAGCATGTCATTAGAACGTTGGGTCAAGGTCGCATCCAGATAGATCTCCCCATCAACGCGACGGACATCAAACATGGTCTGAAAGGCGCATGGAAGGAGGCCGTCCGTCTCCTCAAAAGCTTGATAATCCCATAGAGAGATGATATTGCGACGATTCCAAGGGTTAGCTTCCAACTGCTTGAGAATCTTATTGATGATATCGTGTTTCTTAACAACTGCCCCATAGCGCTCACCGATGGTTCCTGTATCCCCCACTTCCCAGTCATTCCAGTAGTGGACATTGTACTTGCTATTTAGCACTTCTAGACTATTAGACTGATCTTGGTAGATCCAGAGTACTTCTTTGATGGCGGATTTGATTGCAATGGGACGCAAGGTTGTGATGGGAAATTCCCCCTTAGATAAATCATACTCCGCAAAGGCACCCGTTATGTACTTGGAATTGGCAACAGTTCCATCCTTGTACTTGGGACGTGCCTGCTCAGAAAAGACACCGTCTTTGAGGATTCGTTCAATATTCTCTTTAAAAATCGTATCAGCTTTTGTCATTTACTCTCACCTCATTTATTGTCCTAACTAGTATAGCATAAAAAATCTTTTCTACATACTCAGATAATCGATGGCCTTTTTATATTTTTCTAATCGTTCCAAATCCTTGTCAGTGACAGAACTCAGTCTCGATAAATCCGAATTATGCTTCAAATCTGCTAATTTGACAACGCGTGCTAGAGAATTAGATTTCACATTTTCCAGATATGTTTGATAGTCTTGCCCCTTTTTCTTTGACAAAATTTGAACGGCTGTAACTACTGTTTCTGGTAAACCAGCCAGTAATAGTTCTTCAGCTGTAAAAGAACTGTCCTCAATAACATCATGTAGCAGAGCCACTGCTTTCTCTTCTTCAGAATCAACTTGGCTCGCAACAAAAATTGGATGTTCTATATAATCTATCCCTGCCTTATCAAATTGCCCCCTATGAGCTTCCGTAGCGATAGACAATGCTAGTTCAAGCATGGGTTGTTTTGATGTATTCATCTAACGGCTCCTTCCCAAAATTTAAACCTATTTCGTTTTATTCGATTTTTAAAAAAGAGCTTGATAAACACCAAGCTCTATTATCAATCTATCTTATTGCAATACAAGTGATGCTGCTCCGATAACTCCAGCGTCATTTCCTAGAGTTGCAAGAGCCAATTTTGTGGATGTGCGAACTTGTGGGAAGGTATTTTCGTCGTAGACTTTTTGAACACCTTGGAGAAGGAATTCTCCAGCTGCTGACACCCCACCACCGATAACGATAGTTGATGGGTTGAGGATTGATCCGATGTTAGCACATGCAATACCCAAGTAACGTGAGAAGTTACGGTAAACGATCAAGGCAAGGTCGTCCCCTTCTTTTGCAAGGTCAAAGACAGTTTTAGCTGTTACTTCTTCACCGTCATCAATCAAACGTTTCAAGGCTGCATCACCTTCATACTCATCCGCATAACGACGAGTCAAGTTGACAATCCCTGTTGCTGAAGCAACTGTCTCCAAACAGCCTTTTTTACCACAGGTACATGCGATTGGTTGGTCAAAGTCAACAGTGATGTGGCCAAGCTCACCTGCTGCACCAGCAACACCGTGAAGCAATTTGCCTTCTGCCACGATACCACCACCAACACCAGTACCAAGTGTCATAAAGACAACGTCCGGTTGGTTGTCACCAGCCCCCATCCAGCGCTCACCAAGAGCAGCTACGTTGGCATCATTATCGATGAAGAATGGAATCCCCAAGGCTTTTTCAATCTTTTCTTTAATCGGTTGAAGGGTTTTCCAGTTGAGGTTGTAGGCACCGATAACAGTCCCTTTTTCACGGTCAACCACACCAGGTGATCCCATTCCAATACCTCGGAAATCCGTAGCTGACAATCCAAGTAAGTCCAAACGATGTTGAATAGACTCAATCATATCATCTACAATATGGCTTCCTTCATCCAAAATATTAGTCTTGATAGACCATTTTTCTTGGATTTCTCCCTCTTGAGTTAAAATTGCAAACTTGATAGATGTTCCACCAAGGTCAATCCCAATAATCTTTTGACTCATCGTCTTCTCCTTTTTAATTGAAAATGCTTACAGATATAGTATAACAGAATCGTCTGTTTTATGCAAAGGTTTGCGTGATAAAAGTTACATATAACAATTAATAACTATTTATCACCTAGTTTTTGAATGGCATAGTTTGCTTCTTCTTTTGTAAATTGTCCAATCCAAGGAGAAGTTAGCCTCTCATAAATTTTTGTCTTTGATAAATTGGTATTCTTTCGGTATTCTCTTGCTTGAATTAAGGCATTCGCCTTATAGTCTGCTTGCAAATGATTGATAGCATATTGTGCAGTGTCACTATTAAAACCTTCAAAAACTAACATCTCATAAATTCTTTTTTTTGACAAATGAATCCTATTATAAGATTGTGCTCTCTTTAAAGCTGCTGAGTATGGATTCCCGGCTGCTGGTTTTGGTTGCCGCACACCATCGTATCCTACATAGTAACGACCACCATCTACCCATCTATCCCTTACCATTTTGCCTTTAGAATCAACATAGTAACGACCGCCATCTACCCATTCATTCTTGGCCACCTTTCCATCTGATTTATAATAATAGTATCCTACCCATTTATTGCGGGCAATGCTTCCTTCTGGTGTTAAATCTAGTTTTTGAATGGCATAGTTTGCTTCTTCTTTTGTAAATTGTCCAATCCAAGGAGAAGTTAGCCTCTCATAAATTTTTGTCTTTGATAAATTGGTATTCTTTCGGTATTCTCTTGCTTGAATTAAGGCATTCGCCTTATAGTCTGCTTGCAAATGATTGATAGCATATTGTGCAGTGTCACTATTAAAACCTTCAAAAACTAACATCTCATAAATTCTTTTTTTTGACAAATGAATCCTATTATAAGATTGTGCTCTCTTTAAAGCTGCTGAGTATGGATTCCCGGCTGCTGGTTTTGGTTGCCGCACACCATCGTATCCTACATAGTAACGACCACCATCTACCCATCTATCCCTTGCCATTTTGCCTTCAGAATCAACATAGTAACGGCCACCATCTACCCATTCATTCTTGGCCATCTTACCATCTGATTTGAGATAATATCTACCTACCCATTTATTACGAGCAGAGCTTCCTTCTGCTGTTAGATAATAATAATATGAACCATAGTTTTTATCATAAATCCAGTCACTTTTAACCTTTTTTCCATCAGAATCAACATAATAACGACCACCATCTACCCATTCATTTTTAGCTCTCTTTCCATCTGATTTGAGGTAGTAATTTCCTACCCAGCCAGACTGAACTTTAGATTGTGATTTATCCTTTTTAGGAGTTGTTTCTTTAGCTTTTTTAGTCGGTTTTGGTGCCGGCTTCAGCGCGGGTTTTGGTGCTGGTGTTTTCGGTTTCTCAGCGGGTTTCGGTGCTGGTTTCGGTGCTGGTGTTTTCGGTTTCTCAGCAGGTTTTTGAGCTGGCGTTTTCGGTTTCTCAGCTGGTTTTGGTGCTGGCTTTGGTGCCGGCTTCGGCGCGGGTTTTAGTGCCGGCTTCGGCGCGGGTTTTGGTGCTGGCTTCGGCGCGGGTTTTGGTGCCGGCTTCGGTGCGGGTTTTGGTGCGGGTTTTGGTGCCGGTTTCGGCGCGGGTTTTGGTGCTGGTGTTTTTGGTTTCTCAGCAGGATTTTGCGCTGGTGTTTTTGATTTCTCAGCTTGATTTGACGCCGAAGTTGTATTCTCTTTTACAACCTTACCGTTTTTAGAAACATCCTTTTCTTGAGCAGAAACATGCTGAGCCGAAAAAGGAAAGGCTCCAGTTGTATCAGTAAGTGAAATGAGTCCCAGTGTTGCAGTTGCTAAGCTGGTGACTAAAATTTTTTTTGATTTTTTCATAAAAATCTCCATTGTTTTTAATGATTTATACCTATAGTATACCATATGCTTTATTTTTCTTTCAAATCGAATATTAAATATTCAGAAATAAATCTAAAACTTAATTGAAAATCTATAGTTATATCACTTCCAACTCATACAAGCCTCTGACTGCATTACAGCCATAGATAGCCTCCGCCTGAGCTAGGTCTTTTAAAGTCAAGACTTTTTCCTCTACCTGTCCTCTTTCCAGCAAATACTGACGATAAATTCCTGGCAAAATTCCTAGACTAGTAGGCGGTGTGTAGAGTTTTCCAGCGATTTTCAGAACTAGATTACCGATAGATGTTTCCAAAAGCTCCCCTGCTGCATTATGGTAAATGATTTCCTGTTTACCTAGACTTAAGTGTGGTCTATGAGTTGTTTTAAAGTAGGTAAACGCCTGATTCAAATCTGCTTCTTGCAGGCAGAGTTTAGCTTTGCAGAAGGTCGGACTAAGAGGTGTTAATACTTGCCGACTGAGTTCCATCTCTCCAGATTTGCTGAGACTAATTCGCAAACGGTAGTCTTGGTGGGAATCACAAGCTTGGCACTCTTCCTCTATCTTTTGTCTCAGTTCTTCTGGATCAAAAGGATAGGCAAAATAACGACTCGCCTTTGTCAGTCTTTCCAGATGTTGATCTTCAAATAGCAAACGCTTCTGGCTGATTTTCCCAGTCGTAATCAATTGGAAACGAGCTTGTTTACGATAGAGAACAGCCGCCTTTTGATGAACCTCTCGGTATTCAGACTCCCAGGTGCTATCCCAAGTAATCCCTCCGCCAACTCCATAGATGGCTTTCCCTTGATGCAGTTGAATGGTCCGAATGGCGACATTAAAAATCCGTCGCCCATTCGGAAGCAAGAGACCAATTGTTCCACAGTAGACTCCTCTGGGTTGTTGCTCCAAATTTTTGATAATCTCCATAGTCGCAATTTTGGGAGCTCCCGTTATGGAACCGCAAGGAAAGAGAGAACGGAAAATTTCAACAAGGTCAACATCCTCTCGCAACCTACTCTTGATAGTCGACGTCATCTGCCAAACAGTCGAATACTGCTCCACTTGGCACAGACATTCTACATGCTCACTGCCCACTTCAGAAATACGGTTCATATCGTTGCGCAAGAGGTCCACAATCATCATGTTTTCAGAGCGATTTTTAGGATCTTGCTCCAACCAAGCTGCCTCTTTCAAATCTTCATCGTCAGTCAGACCACGTTTAGTTGTTCCCTTCATTGGACGAGTCGTTAATTCTCGGTCATTTTGCTCAAAAAAGAGTTCGGGGCTCATGGAAATCACTGCCATCTCATCATGTTCAACATAGGCATTGTAACCCGCCTCCTGCTCTACCACCATGCGATTGTAGATGGCAAAAGGATTGGCACTTAAGTCTTGCTTGAGTTGGACAGTGTAATTTACCTGATAGGTGTCCCCCTGACGCAAATGATGGTGAATCTGGGCAATAGCTTTTTCATAGTCCTCTGCAGATGTTTGTTCTCGCCACTTTGAAGGCAAATCTACTTCCTCATAAGTCAAAGGAATAGGGGATGTTTCCACCCTATCGTGAACGGTAAAGTAAAGCAAATACTCGCCCAGTAGAGGAAGCTTGTGAACTGCTAGTTTTTCCTCAAATGCAGGTGCAGCCTCATAACTGACATAGCCCACCACATAATAGCCTTGTTCTTGGTAGATTTCCACTTGTGCTAGCAAATCCGCCACTTCTGCTAAATCTCTCGTTTTTAACTCTTTAATCGGCTGGGTAAAGGTGTATCTCTCCCCCAAAGCCCTAAAATCAATCACTGTTTTTCTATGCATACCTTAAGTATAGCACAAAAAAGCCGACCTAGAACAGTTAAATCCAGCTTTATTTACTGATTTCTATAATGAAAAAATTCTCTAAGTTACTTTTTTCTACATTGAAGTGCTTTTAACAAGAATTTAACAAAAAACAGAGAGAGTCTTGGTTTTTATACCCTTACTCTCCCTGTCTTTTACTGTTCAGAAATTAAAAATTGATTTGAAGTTTTAATGATGCCTACCGTTTCTTTGACATCTAAATCATCCGTATACAGAAAATGATGTTTCTCACTATTCTTAGCTAAGAAGTCATTTCTTGCTTGGATTGATAAATCGCCTGTTCTCTCAATTTCTTTCCGAGAAGAATCCCTATCTTTCAAGGTTTCTTCTTCTGCTATTAGGACACAATATTTTAGCTTAATTTGTTTTTCTTTTAAGAAGGCTGCAATTTTCTTCAGTTGATCTTCAAATATGACATACTCTATCACGACAGTAATGCCACGATCCAAGAAATTATTGGTCAGACTGATGATATTATCCCAGAACAAATCCATATAAAATCCATCATCTTCCCAAGGAGCTACGAGACCACTTTTTATCATTAAGTAAATCATATCCCCCTCTATAACTGCACTTTTGTCAAAAGAATAAGCCAACTCTTTGCTGACAGTGCTCTTTCCAACACCTGGGGGACCCGAAATGATATAAACACAATTTTCCAAATTTAACCTCTATATACTTGAAATCTATCTCTAACTTATGATCATTCTCAGCCCACTTATGACTTTCTAATAGAATCTTCTGGATACTGCGCACGCGCACCTCCAATTAATTTTGGACGACTTGCGAGAGCCGTTACATGGGCATGCCCAATCTCTCGTAGTACAGGACGAATCGGTACCTGCACATGCTTGACATGCATGCCAATTGCAGTATCTCCGATATCCAATCCAGCATGAGCCTCGATAAATTCGACCTCAACTGGATCCTGCATAAACTTAAAGGCAGCTAACTGACCCGAACCCCCTGCATGAAGAGTTGGAAGGACACTGACGATTTCCAGACCAAACTGCTCTGCCACCTGACGTTCAACAACGAGAGCTCGATTGACATGTTCACAACCTTGAACAGCTAGATGAATTCCTTTATCCTCTAGGATATCTAGGATGGTCTTCACAATGATTTCCCCAATTTCTTGACTGGATTCCTTGCCAATCTGACCACCTATAACCTCACTAGAAGAAAGGCCCAATACAAAGATAGCTCCTTGCTTCAAATTGGCCTTTTCTAATGCATCTTCTACAATCTGGCTTGTTGCCCTTTGAATGTCTTTTTCCTTCATACTTGATACCTCTTTTGTCACTATCTATCATATCGTTTTTTCTACGTTTTAGCAAGATAGACAACCTAGAAAGCTTGCTCAATTACGCATAAAACTCCCAGAATTGACTGGGAGTTAGCTAGTTTCTATTCCATTTATGTATATTTCAACTGTCGTACCTTTTGAGGGAATAGAATCAATCTTCATTTGGTAATCTTCTCCAAAATGAAGTTTGAGTCGTTGGTCAACATTTTGAAGACCAACTCCCCCACGTTTGAGCTGACTTTGACTACTATCGCTAGTAGCTTGGAAACCAACACCATCATCCTCAATGCGGATGATTAGTTCTGAATCCTTTTTCTGGACGGAAACTTTAATATGTCCCTGTCCATCTTTCTCCTTGATGCCGTGATAAAGGGCATTTTCTACAAGGGGTTGTAGCACCAGTTTAGGCAAGACTAAATTATCAAAGTCAGGATCTTCAGCAATTTCATACTCCAACTTATCACCATAGCGTTGTTTCTGGATAAAGAGGTACTGGCGGACATGATTGATTTCATCAGACAGGCAAATCAAGTCCTTGCCTTGATTGAGCGCCAAGCGGAAGTAGGTAGCCAAGGACTTGGTCACCTGAACCACTCGCTGACTATCCTGAAACTCAGCCATCCAGATGATAGTGTCCAAAGTATTATAGAGGAAATGGGGGTTAATCTGGCTCGACAAGGCTTGAAGTTCATACTGACGGGTCGCTTCTTCCTGCCTGCGCACATCTGCCATCAACTGGTCAATCTGATCCAACATGGCATTAAACTGCCGAGTCACTTCTCTCAGTTCATAGGCACCAGCTTCTTTGGCACGAAGATTTTGTGTACCAGAAGCAATTTCCAACATGGTTTCTCTCAGATCCTTCAAGGGGGCAATCCAGCGTTTGAGACTGAACCACACCAAGCAGAGACAGGCAAGAAGAGATAAGGCACTAGCACCAAGCAAGGTCCACATGAGTTGACTCCGAACCTGGTCTAACTTCTCCAGTGAAGACACGCCTATAACTGTCCAATCAGTTCCTGCAATCTTTTCCTGACTCACATAGGATTGGTGATCCAGCGTATAGCCCTGCCCCGTCTCAATGTAGGGTTTCATGGCCTCCATTTCACTCGCTGAGCTATAGACAGTACGTTTAGGATGGTAGACAAATTCATGGTTTTCATTGATGATAAAGGCAAAGCCCTGCTGGCCCAACTGGAGCTGGTTGAGATAGGCTTCCAGAGTTTCGTAGGAAATGTCCAAACGAAGCACGCCCAAATTAGCTCCCTTTGCATCAACAAGTTCCTGAGTGACAGAAATAACCCACTGACTATCCGATTTACGAGCTGGGGTTAAAACTGGCTTAGCCCCCTGATGAATGGCCTTTTGGTACCAATCCTCAGCCATCATATCAGAGGAGGTTTTCATTTGCACACTGTCATCAGTGGAAATGACCTGACCAGACTTGGTTACCAACACCACCGTTTTCAAGTCTTGGTCTGCCTTTAAGATAGTCAAAAACAGATCTCGGATTCCCTTGACTTGGTCTTGATTAGGATTCTCAGCATAGGCTAACAAATCCTTCTGCTGGGTCAAACTGGTCGAGGTGGTTTCTAATTTTTTGATATAAGACTGGATAAAGTGGCTAGCCTGACTGATAGTCGTTTGGCTATTGCTTTCAATGGTAGTTTCAATGGCTGATGAACTAGATTGATAGTAGAAAGTCCCAACCAGAGCTAGGAGAATGAGAAAGACCAGAAAGATAGAAATAACCATTCTAACTAAAAGAGAAGAACGCTTCATCGGCCTTCTCCCTTCTTAAACTGACGAGGTGTCACACCTGCAATCTGTTTAAAACGTTGGGTAAAATAGTTCATATCTTCAAAACCAACCTTTTCGGCTATCTGGTAAATCTTTAAATCTGTGGTCAGAAGCAAGAGCTTGGCTTGTTTGACACGCTCTCTCACCAGATAATCCTGAAAAGGCAGCCCCAACTCTTTCTTAATCAAGGAACTCAAATAGGTCGGGCTAAAACCCAAGTCACTGGCCAAGCTCTTTAAACTAAACTGGCTGTCAGCCAGATGGGACTGGATTTTCTGAGCAATATTTCCCTCAAACTTATCGGTTAATAAATCTTGTAACTGCTCTTCTTTTTCTTCCTTGTCTAGTTTTTGCTTAATTTTCCCTAACATTTCCTCAATATCCTGACGAGAAAAGGGCTTGAGCAAGTAGTCATCTACACCGAGTTTGACGGCAGACAAGGCATAATCAAAATCATCGTAACCTGTCAAAAAAACTAGGTGAACCTGAGGATAGGTTTCTCGGACCAGACTGGCCAACTGGATGCCATTTAGCTGAGGCATATTGATATCAGTTAAAATGATATCTGGCACCTGTTTTTGAATCAAGTCCCAAGCCTGTCTTCCATTTTCAGCCTGACCGATGATTTCCATATCGTAGGCTGCTACATTGACCAGCTTGGTCAAACCTTGTCTTACCAGATATTCATCTTCTACGATTAAGATTGTGTAGGTCATGCTCTGCTCCTTTACCACTTACTAGTATCAGTATAGCAAAATTCTCCACTAACTGCTTAGGAAAGCTCTCTTATACTCAATGAAAATCAAATAGCAAACTAGGAAGCTAACCGCAGGTTGCGCAAAGTTCAGCTTTGAGGTTGTAGATGAAACTGACGAAGTCAGTAACTATACGTATGGGGACGGTAAGGCGACGCTGAAGTAGTTTGAAGAGTCTTAATCAACATAATCTAGTAAATAGGCATAGCCTTTTTCTGCCATTTGGTCTTTTGGAATAAATCGGATAGAGAGACTATTGATACAGTAGCGCAAGCCCCCCTTGTCCTGTGGTCCATCCGTAAAGACATGGCCAAGGTGAGAATCTCCAACTCGGCTCCGCACTTCCATGCGTGTCATATTGTAGGACTTATCTTCCTTGTAGGTAGCAACATCTGGGCTGATGGGTTGGGTGAAACTAGGCCAACCACAACCAGACTCAAACTTGTCCTTTGATGAAAAGAGAGGTTCGCCAGTGGCCACATCCACATAGATACCGGATTCAAATTTATCCCAGTAGCGGTTTGAAAAAGCTCGTTCTGTTTGATTTTTCTGGGTAACTGCATACTCCTCAGGTGACAAGTTCTTTTTCAATTCCTCATCACTTGGTTTAGGATATTTGCTGGCATCAATAACGGGATAGGCAGCTTGATTGACATTGATATGACAGTAGCCATTTGGATTTTTCTTGAGGTAGTCTTGATGATAATCCTCAGCCACCACAAAATTCTTCAAGTTTTCCTTTTCAACTGCCAGAGGTTGGTCGTATTTCTTAGCCACCTCATCAAAGACTTGGTTAATCACCTCTAAATCCTTTTCATCTGTGTAATAAACGCCAGTACGATACTGGGTCCCCACATCATTTCCTTGTTTATTTTTGCTGGTTGGATTAATGATGCGGAAGTAATGAAGCAGGATTTCTTTGAGGGAAATTTGATTAGCATCATAGGTGACATGGACGGTTTCCGCATGACCTGTTTGGTTAATCAATTCGTACTTGGTTGTTTCCCCTCTACCATTTGCATAGCCTGAAACGGCATCTGTCACTCCAGGCACGCGTGAGAAGTATTCCTCCACTCCCCAGAAACAACCTTCAGCTAGATAAATTTCGTGCAAGTCTGCGTCTTTACTGACTTCTGTTTTTTTCACTGTTTTTCCTCCTTGGCTAACGGATGCTTTCTCAATTTGCGAGCTATCTGTCTGCCCTGTATTTCGCATTAATAGAAAATAGAAACCGGTTATGGCTAGGAGAATGACCCCTGCCAAGACAAAAAATTTTACTTTATCATTCATAGCCTTTCTCTACCCCATTTCTTTCAATTCTTTTAAAATCATATCCTTATCCATAAAACCTGGTTGTGTTTTGACCAGCTTGCCTTCCTTGTCTATAAAGGCTTGAGTGGGGTAAGAACGGACACCATAACTTTCCAAAAGTTTGCCTGATGGATCAATTAGAACTGGAAAATTTTTATAATCTAAGCCCTTGTACCAGTTCTTAAATTCAGCTTCCGCTTGTTCTCCCTTGTGGCCAGGAGATACCACTGTCAAGACCACGTAGTCATCACCAGCTTCTTTAGCGATTTCGTCCGTATCTGGAAGGCTAGCCAGACAGATGGAACACCAAGAAGCCCAGAATTTGAGATAGACTTTCTTGCCCTTGTAATCAGATAAACGATAGGTCTTACCATCTACACCTGTTAGTTCAAAATCAGCGACTTCCTGACCTTTAGTCGCAGTTTGTGAACTAACTTGTTCTGTTTTGGATTGCTCCTTCATAGTAGACTCGTCTGACATGTTTTTAGCCGAACAGGCTGCCAAGCAACAAATTGAGCCTACTCCAAGGAGACATGTTTGCCATTTTTTCATTTCTTTTTCCTCTCTATTCAAATAATGTAGTCAAAATGGAAGCATTTCCCAAAAGCACCAAGATTCCCATCACGATAATGAGGAAACCACCCACTTTTTTGAGGATTCCGAGATAAGGATGGAGTTTTCGGAAATGTTTCAAAACATAGCTGGAGGCAAGAGCTAGAACTAAAAATGGTAGCGCCAAACCCAGCGTGTAAACCAACATGAGACCAGCTCCCTGCCAAGCACCTGAACCACCTGAAGCCGCCAAAGCCAAAACAGAGCCCAGAACCGGCCCCACACATGGCGTCCAAGCAAAACTAAAGGTTAACCCCAGTAAAAATGCCTGACTATAGCCGCTACCCTTTTGCCCTTGTCTCTTTAATTGTAGCCTTCTTTCCTTGTAGAGTCCCTGCAAATGTAAGACTTCCATCTGGTGCAAGCCCAAGAGAATGATAATCGCACCCGTCACATACTGAAACCAAGAAGCATACAGCAAATTGCCTAAAAAACCAGCTCCATAACCCAGTAAGATAAAAACAAAGGAAATCCCCGCTATAAAGGCCAGAGTTCGCAATAAACTTACAACTGAGATTGACAATTTTCCGCTAGAAGCCTGAGCATCATTCTTATCATCCAATAAGACTCCTGCATAGACTGGCAACAAGGGTAAAATACAAGGAGAAAAGAAGGAAAGAATTCCAGCAAGAAAAACACTAATAAAAAAGATTACATTGTCCATTGCCTTCCTCCATTCTTTGATTTGATAGGTCTATTATATCCCCAAAACTCCAGAAAAAACAGGGACAATGATAGGGAAAAATAGGAATTTAATCAGTTTATTTAGAAATCTGGCACAAAAAAAGCTAGACAAGGTCTGACTTTGATAAAAACAGAAAAGAGAATCACCTGTCTTCCCTGCTTATCTGGTAATAAATAAGGTCCGCAACGTAGTCTTTTCTCTCCACACCATTGGCAATGGTTTTTAGATAAGACATTCCCGCTTTTTCCATCACACGGCCTGAAGCTGGGTTGAGACTAGCGTAGCGAGCTCTGACTTTTTGAAAGCCTGCTTGAGTAAAACAGAAGTCTAGCACAGCTTTCAAGGCCTCTGTCATCGTACCTCGGCCCCAAAAGTTTTTCCCTAAAACATACCCAATTTCACAACTTAAATCTTCCTCGTGCATTTCAATGATGCTGATATCTCCTATCACATGCTCAGGGTTCTCTTTGAGACAAATAGCCCATTTGTAATAGTTGGGATTGGTATAGGATGCAACCCAATTTCGAATCGAGTTCCGAGTCACCTCGACATCAGGATGAGGATCCCAAGAGACATAGATTAGATTCTCAGCAGACGAAGCCCAATTTTGAAACATGGCTTCCGCATCACTCTCCACAAATCTTCTCAAGATTAATCGGCCTGTCTGTAACATTTGCGTACCGATTGCTTTCATAATGTTACCTCGCTTTCTAAGCTTAAGGCTCAAGCTAAAAAGGTTAAATAGAACCTTCCTCGCTTACTTATTTCTAGGCTCAGGGTAAAAACCTCCACTGGAGGTTCCTCGTTTTCCCGTTTCTAGACTCGGGCTGAAAACCTCCAGTGGAGGTTTTCACTCCCAAAAGTCATCAAATACGGTGATGGGTAGATGGCGTTTATGTTGGCCTTTGTGCCACCAGTTTTCAATGGTCGCTTGGGCTTCTGGGCTGATTGTTTTGCCTTCTAGGTAATCATCAATTTCATTGTAAGTGACTCCAAGTGCGACTTCGTCTGCAATACCTGGTTTTTCTTCTTCCAAATCTGCTGTTGGGATTTTTTCATAAAGTGCTGGGTCTGCACCAAGTTCCTTCAAAAGTTGTTTTCCTTGGCGTTTATTGAGGCGGTAAAGAGGGAGAATGTCTGCACCACCATCACCAAACTTAGTAAAGAAACCTGTGATATTTTCCGCAGCATGATCTGTTCCAATGACCGCTCCGCTATGGGCACCCGCAAGGGCATATTGGGCAATCATACGACTACGAGCTTTAATATTGCCCTTGTTAAAGTCTGAAACAGGACTTCCTGTCGCTTCAACTGCAGCTGCCATGGCATCAGCTGATTCCTTGATATTCACAACCAAGCTGACATCTGGTTGGATGAAAGCAAGAGCTTTTTGAGCATCTGCTTCATCAGCTTGCACGCCATAGGGCAGGCGGACAGCGATAAATTGGTAGCTGTCATCTCCTGTCTCTGCTCGCATTTCTTCCATAGCTAATTGCGCTAAGCGCCCTGCTAAGGTTGAGTCCTGACCTCCAGAAATCCCTAGTACAAAAGTTTTAAGGAAGGGGTGTTTTTTCAAGTATCTTTTTAAGAAGTCAATGGAACGACGGATTTCTTCCTGAGCGTCAATCACTGGCTTGACACCCAGTTGCTGGATAATGGTCTCTTGCAAACTCATTCTTCTTCTCCTTCACCAAGGGCTTCTTTGCGCATCTTGTCAATCAAGTCCATCTTATCTTGCCAAATATCATGCGCCAAATCTACTGGATAGTGCTGTGGATTGAGTACCCGTTTATACTCATCCCAAAGCTTGTCAAATTCTTTGCGAGCATAGGACTGAATCTCAGTCAAATTAGGCAAATCGTAAACCAATTTTCCTTCTTTAAAGATATCCACTAAGAGAGGAACGGCATCAAAATTACGAACGGTCTTCTTGATGTATGTATAAGTCGGATGGAACATCTTGATTTCAGTCATGCCGCTCACATCAACACCATCATAGGTGATGTAGTCACCTTCTGACTTGCCTTTTTCACGACTGGTAATGCGCCATACCTGCTTCTTACCTGGCGTTGACACTTTTTCAGCATTATTAGATAGTTTGATGGTATTGCGCATACGACCATTCTCATCTTCGATGGCTACGATCTTATAAACTGCGCCAAGAGCAGGCTGGTCATAGGCTGTAATCAGCTTGGTTCCCACACCCCAGACATCAATCTTGGCCTTTTGCATCTTGAGGTTGAGAATAGTATTTTCATCCAAATCATTAGAAGCATAGATCTTGGCCTCTGTAAAGCCAGCCTCGTCCAGTTGCTGACGGACTTTCTTGGAAATGTAGGCAATGTCCCCAGAGTCGATCCGCACACCCATAAAGTTAATCTGATCACCCAGCTCACGCGCCACCTGAATGGCAGCTGGCACACCGATTCGCAATGTGTCATAAGTATCTACTAGAAAGACACAGTCACGATGGGTCGCCGCATAAGCCTTGAACGCTTCATAGTCGTTTCCATAAACCTGTACCAAGG
The DNA here is from genome assembly GCF_023109005.1 of Streptococcus oralis. Taxonomy (GTDB): domain Bacteria; phylum Bacillota; class Bacilli; order Lactobacillales; family Streptococcaceae; genus Streptococcus; species Streptococcus oralis_BU. The sequence continues at coordinate 15,259 of NZ_JALDTU010000010.1, forward strand.
CATGAGCGTGGGTTCCTAGGACTGGAATACCAAAGAGCTTCCCTGCTCGCACATTGCTAGTCCCGTTGGCTCCACCAATCACAGCTGCGCGTGTTCCCCAGATAGCTGCATCCATTTCTTGCGCACGACGTGTTCCGAATTCCATCAAAGGCTCATCTTCAATGACTGAACGAATACGTGCTGCCTTTGTCGCTATCAAGGTTTGAAAGTTAACGATGTTTAAAAGAGCCGTTTCGACCAATTGACATTGGGCTAGAGGGCCTTCCACCTGCACAATCGGCTCATTAGCAAAAACCAAGTCCCCTTCCTGGGCAGAACGAACCGTCAACTCCAACTTGAGATTGCGGAGGTAGTCTAAGAATGCCCCATGATAGCCAAGCGACTCCAAGTAGTCAATATCACTATCTGAAAAGCGTAAGTCTTTAAGATAATGTACAATTCTTTCCAAACCAGCAAAAACCGCATAACCGTTGTTAAACGGTTGCTGGCGGAAGAAAACCTCAAAAACCGCCTTCTTATTGTGAATTCCTTGGTCAAAGTAAACTTGCATCATATTAATCTGGTACAAGTCCGTGTGCAATGTCAAACTATCATCTGGATACATCTGTTTTCCTTCTTCCTTCTTTATAAAGGTATGAACGTATTCTACCACTTTCACACCATCCGATAAATCAGTACTATTATAACACATTTTACCGAGATTGATAAAAAGCTAACAAGCTATTCTCCATTCTCCAGTTCATCCATATCTTGCTCAAACTTTTTTTGACCCCATTCGCCATAACTTTTAAGGCCGAGATTACCGATAAAAACCCAAGGAAGGTAAATCAGATAAGTAAGCACCCAAGCAGATAAGTATTTAACGTTCAAAGGACTGTGCTGATAAATTTCTATGTTGAATTGATAATTCTGCAACATCAAAAGAGTGGTAATAGCGAGAGTTACCAGCAAACACCCTACAATCGTAAAATGAAAACGACTATAGTAGGTCACTCCAAGTTGTCGTGCACGATTGAAAAAGAAGAAAATTCCTAAAAGAAGGGTAACCAGAAGAATATTAGGATTAAAAAGAGCAGGTGCTAATACAGCCACCAAATAGCTTAGCAGAATGAGCCCGATAAACATATAAAAAGACTCTGTTCCCGCTTTATTCATCAGTTGTTCTTCTCTTTCGTCTAATAATTGATAATAAAAAAATCTATTCTTCATCTTCTTCCTCCCAAACTTGCTGATTTCTGCGATTCAAGTATAGGATAACTCTATCCATAGAATAACTCCCAACGAGATAGATGATAACTGCTAGAACCACTTTTAGGGAGTACTTCCAAGTCAATAGACTGACCAGTTCCTCGCGATTGCCTACGATATCAATCAATAAAACCACTATAGAAAATCCCAAAGCAGATAAAATTCTTTCTTTTCCAGTATTCTCAACAATATCTCGAATATCAATTCCTACATACATGCGGCGAATAATGGCATACAAACCTACTCCAATCAATAAAAGTAATTCTGGTGAATAGGATAGAAGCGTTAAATTAAAAATATAAACTTTGGCAAAAATTTCCAGTGCCAAAAATAGGCACATTCCCAAAAGAATTTCTCCTGAAATCTTTCCATCCAATTTTTCCGTACGTTCATCTTTGATCACAAGTTTTTTTCTATTTTTCATCTTCTTCCTCCCAAAATAGTTGGTCTAATGTTTTTCCTAAGCATCTGCAAATGGACTGGCAGAGGGAGAGACTAGGATTGTATTTCCCAGCTTCAATCAAGCCTATAGTCTGCCTAGTAACACCCACAGCTTCTGCCAAATCCCCTTGTGTTAAATCACACTCCACCCGAGCTAATTTTAATTTTAAATTTTTAGCCACTAGCGTCCTCCTTCACATTTTTAAAAAGTTGCGCTTCTTTTAAAAACATTATACCATATATCTAACTTAATGCAATATATAAATGTCATTTTGTAAGATTTTATTAACAAAAAAACTCTCTACTACAAAAAATAGAGAGCGTTGCCTTTAAATATAGGATTTCAAAATATCAACGACATCACTTCTTTTCTTGACCTGATGGGCCTTGATGCCCAATTTCTGAGCTGCGTTTGTATTGTCCTCAATATCGTCTAGAAAGACACAATTTGTAGGATCTAGCTGGTATTTATCGAGAATCTCCTTAGACATTACCAAATCAGGCTTTATAGCTTTTATATCACAGGATAAGACAAAGCCATCTAAAAGTTCTTTTAAGGGAGATAGTTGCTCTTCCAGCAAGTCATAAAATACCTTTGAGGTATTGGACAAGACAAAGATGCGATGCCCCTTTTTCTTTAGTTCTGACAAGACAGGAAAGACTTCCGTATAAATGTCAATGTAGCTAGGCCAGTTCCAGATAACTTCTTCGACCTTCTTTTGATAGGTCCTGCCAATCATTGACACAACTTTAAGCACCAACTCTTCTCTCGTCATGGTTCCAAGATCTAATCTTTCCCAAAGCCCCGACTGAAAAATGGCCTTATCTAAAATCAAATATTCTTCCTTCGTATCCGAAACACCTTGCAAAATCTTATCTTTGTTCCATTCTAATAAAACGTTACCCATATCTAGTATGATATCCATTAGCCCACCTCCATAGTGATGTGAAGATTTCCTCTTTGCTTTATACTTTCATATTCAGCTTACAAATCCTTTTGGTAATAGTATCTTTGTCCTGTATAGGGATAGTCTTGCAAGGTAAAGATTTCCTTGTAGCCATGCCTTTTATAAAAATCTGGCGCCTGAAACTGGTAAGTATTGACAAAAGCAAAACGACAGTTTCGATTCTTAGCTTCACTTTCCGCCTGTTGCAATAGTTTTGAACCGATTCCCTGTTCTCGCAATTCCTCTTTCACAAATAAATACTCGATTTCCAACCAATTTCCGAAAGTCTCTGCTACTAAGCCTGCCAAGAGATTACCCTTTTCGTCTTCGACATAAAGATTCAGTGGCTCGCTTTCAGCCTCTTCTCTTTGGGAACGATTATAAGAACGAATCAGATTTCCTATTTCTTGCGCTTTATGCGATTCCTTATTTTCCAATCTAAAGTGCATCCAAACCTCCTTCGAACTGTTACAGCTTGATTATAATCTTATTTCAATAGACTGTCAAACTAGAAAAAAACTCACCAAGCAGAGTTGATGAGTTCATGAGTTATTTTCTAAATTTCCACTGGCTATAAATTCCGAAACCGATAATCCAGATAGCTGAACCAATTGCTCCCATAAAAGTAGATTCTTGTAAAAAGAGGGTTACAAAGACAAAGATAAAGAAGAGCATGGTTAAAGGATTTAGAAAACGGTAATGGGGCATGAGGTAGCCATCCGCCATGAAGTCTTGTGACTTGCGGTATTTGAGATGAGCCACCATGATCAAGATATAAATCGCGATGTAAACACCTGATGAAGACGCCGTAATCAAAGCAAAGGCATCGGAAACACCTGGCAAAACATTGATAAAGGCAGCCAGAGCAATCAAGATTGCTGAAGCAATAATAGCATTTTGTGGAACATTATGGCGAGAGAGAGTATCTGCCTTGATCGCTTTTAGGAAGCGATTGGGTGAATCATGAGCAATCTGGTAGAGGTGTCGCCCTGTTGAATAGAGGGTTGAATTAAGAGCAGATGCTGCCGACGTCAAAACAACGAAGTTAATCAGAGCTGCCGCCCACTTAATACCTGCCAGCTCAAAAACCGTTACAAATGGTGAATCTGAAGATGCAAGTTCTCTCCAGGGAATAATAGACATAATGGCTAATAGAGCACCGCCATAGAAGAAGACAATTCGGAGAGGAATTTCTTTAACTGCTTTTGGCAAAACCTGACGAGGATTCTTCGTTTCAGAGGTTGTCACTCCGATAAATTCAATCATCAGATAGGCAAAAAATACCATTTGAAAGGCCATGACAAAGTTCATGACTCCATTTGGGAAAAGAGAGAATTGATTGCTGATATTTGCCAGACTTGCAGCACCATATGGTGTTTCAAATCCTGTCAAGACCATAAAGACCCCTGTTGCAATCATAGCTAAAATAGCCACAATCTTAACCATAGCAAACCAAAACTCGACTTCTCCAAAGAGCTTAACCGCAATCAGATTGACCAAGGCCAAAATCGTTAAAAAAACAATCTGAATCAACCAACTAGGCCAAGAAGGAAACCAAAACTGAACATAATGCGAAATCGCGGTGATTTCTGCCATACCGATAAAGACAACAGACAACCAATAAGACCAAACCGAGAAATACCCCCAGCCTTTCCCCAAATGACGGGTGATAAAGTTGATAAAAGTATGTTGTTCTGGATCCTGATATAGCATCTCCCCAACAGCCCTCATCATCAAAAACATAAAGGCTCCTGTAATCATGTAAATCAGGATGATAGAAGGTCCAGTAAGGCTAATAGAACGACCAGCACCTAGGAAAAGTCCTGTTCCGATTGTCCCCGCAATGGCCATCACCTGAACATGGCGATTGGTTAAACCACGCTCCATTTTATTTTTTTTCTTATTTGAACTCATATAGTCTCCTATTTATTCAAAAAATCAAAAAGGAGTTGAGCAAGTCAAGACCTCCACTACTCCATTTTCATTCTATTTAGGCTGTTTTTTCAACCTTTAAAATTTTGACATCGTAACTACCAACAGGTGTCTCAATCGTAACAATATCGCCTGTTTTTTTGCCGATCAAAGCTTGTCCAATCGGACTTTCATTTGATACCTTCCCAGCGAAAGCATCCGCACCTGCAGAACCGACGATGATGTAGACTTCCTCTTCCTCTTCACCGATTTCTTGGATGGTTACGGTCTTACCGATAGCTACCTCATCTTGGGCAACTGCATCGCTATTAACAATTTCAGCATAGCGAATTTTTGTTTCCAGACTTGAAATTTGTCCTTCAACAAAAGCTTGTTCATCCTTAGCTGCTTCGTACTCACTATTTTCTGAAAGATCCCCGTACGAACGAGCAATTTTGATACGCTCTACGACTTCAGGACGACGAACGAGTTTCAATTCTTCTAATTCTTTTTCTAACTTTTTCTTTTCTTCAAGGGTCATTGGGTAAGTTTTTTCTGCCATTTTTTCAACTTTCTTTTCTATTACTTTTTTAAAACAAAATTATGTGGAAAACCACATAATTTTAGTTTGAACTACTTGATTGTGTTAATTTACTATTGATATGTTCTGCGACGTTTTGGTCATGCTCTTCTTTTGTCGTTGCAAAGTACACTTTACCGTCTTCAACATTTGCTACAAAGTATAAGTACTCACTCTTTGTCTGATTTACACTTGCTTCAATCGCATCGAGGCTTGGACTATCAACTGGTCCGGGCATGAGTCCAAGATGTGTATAAACATTATAAGGTGAATCAATCGTAGTATCAATTGCAGTATCATCAGCCAAGCTAATCTTTTGGCCAAGTTTTCCTTCAGCATACAAGATAGCAATGTTGCTTTGAAGTGGCATACCAAGATTCAAGCGGTTATAGAAGACTCCCGCAATCAATTTACGATCTTCGGTCTTAGCACCTTCTTTTTCGACAAGAGAAGCAATACTGAGCAATTCATTAACTGTCAGATTCTTTTCTTTTATCGTAGTGTAGTACGGTGACATGGCCTTGTCCATAGCTGCTAACATATCATCAATCAAGCTTTCAACCGTAGTGCTGTCTTTGATAGTGTAGGTTGCTGGGAAAAGGTAACCTTCAAGGCGATAACGAACGCCACTGTCTTTTGTTGGAAGACTTCCAAGAAGGTTTGGATACTTGGCTACTAGTTGGGAGATGAAGGTTTCATCTTGAGCTTTTGCCAGAAAAGCATCCGCTGTAAGAGGTTCTTTAAAATCACCTTGGAGTTGACCTACTGTCTGAGCAATTTGCTCTAAGGTGTAACCTTCCGGAATCGTTAAGTTCGCAAGCACTGGTTCTTGAGGTTCAGGAGTTCCACCTTTTTGCAATTCTTGAATCAAGTCATCCGTACTCATGCTTTTCTTCAAATTGTAATAACCTGACTTCAAGTCTGAACCCTTATACTTAGCATAAATACTAAAGATAAGTCCATGTTTGACCAAACCAGATTTTTCCAAAGTGCTCCCAATTTGTTGCACATTTGATCCTTCGGGAATTTGAACTGTCATATACTCCTTAGAGCTTGCATCAACAGGTTTCAAAGAGTCTTGAACATAACCGTACCCAAAGTATCCACCAGCAGCCACAAGCACCACTAGGACTAAAAAGGTTACTAGGAAACCTTTGGCCTTTGATTTTTTCTTTTTCTTAGTTGGTTTTTTACCTTTACGGCGACGGTCACGACGTGATTCCTCCGTTAATCTGTCTGAGGATCCAGTTGAAGCTAGCGCTTCAGCTTTATTCTCAGAAGAAGGAATTGATGTATTGGCCTCTTCTGTCTTATAAGTCACATCTATCTTGGTCGGAGTGTCGTTAAATTCTTTTTCTTCAGGTTCAAGTTCAACTGGTTCCACCTTAGGTTGAACGGACTCCACTACAGATTCTTCAGCTGGATGAATCGGTTCTACTAGAGGTTCTTCAGATTCTACAACTTCTATCTTGTCAATGACAGGCTGTCTAATCTCTTTATCCTCTTTTTCATCCGTTTTATCAGCTTCAGCACTCGAAAGTGGAGGAACACTCGGCGCATTCTTTAGAATTTTATCGACAACAGATAGGGAATCAGCCATCAACTCTTCTGTTGAAGCATCCGATTCAGGATTTGCAGGAGTTACTGAACTAGCTTGAGATGATGAAGCTGTCAGATTTGGAATGTCTACTTCTTTCTCTCTTCTATCTTGTTCTTTTACTCTCTCTAAATCACGTAGAATCTGCTCTTTAAAGCTTAATTTTTCTTCTTCTCTTGATTTTTCAGTCAAAAGCATTACCTCCTTGTTGACAATCCATAATATTATATCTTAAAAGTCGCAGAAAAGCAACTAACTAGGGCATTCCCTAGCTAGTTTTCTTTATTTTCTGGCTGCCAAACCATATCATACCATGTTTCCCCAGCAAAGCTTGACTGGGATACCCCTTCATTCACAAATCCATTTTTTTCATAATAAGGGATGAGATAGTCATGACAGGTCAAATTGATACCTTCTCGTTCATGTTCTAAAGCGACTTCTTTCAGAGTCCTTAACAGTCTTTTCCCCACGCCCAAGGCTTGTGCCTCCTTAGCTATGGAGAGACAGGTCACAGAGATATAACCTCCAGGTCGATGGCTATAGTCTTTTATTTCTTCTGTAAAAGACTGATCTTGTAGATGACGATGTGGGACGACTGGACCTTCGATATACCCAAGGATACGTCCCTCCTTTTCAGCTACGAGAAAACTGGTCTGAATTTCACGTAAGTGCGCTTCAAAGACCGAACGAGGAATCGCTTCTTCAAGGGAGAAATTCTCCAGCTCTATCTCTAAAATTTGATCTAAATCCGAAAATCTTGCTTGTCTGATTTTCATACTTCCTCCTGATAAAAAGGATTGGCCCAAATCAGATTCCATCCTGAAAATCTTGCGTACGAAGCCTCTAGCAATTCTCCCGTAGCAAAGTCATTCATCTCAAAATAAGAGAGCAAGTCATCAGGACAAGTCAAGCGAAGATACTCATACCCTCCTTCCACCGCCACTTGTTTCAAGTTAGCAAGAAGAAGGGTCCCCAAGCCTTGCCCGCGATGGTCAGGATGAATAGCAAATGATTTTATTTCTATCCATGTGGGATGAAGAGACTGAGATTCTCCTAAAACATAGCCTAGGAGCTGGTTTTCATCTCTAGCTACAAGAAGGGTACCCACAATCTTACGGATACTCTCTTCTAAAAACTCGTAGTTCACTATTTCTTCTGAGGATAAACAAGATTCTTCAATTGCTACAATTTCTTCTAAATCCGATAAAGTAGCCCGTCCTATGGTGATTGGAATTTCCATTCTTTTTTCTTATTGGACGTTACTTGTCAAATTAGACAAAAGACGTTCAAATGAGTACTCATAGGTTTGGATATCTCCTGCTCCCATAAAGACATAAACTGCATTATCATGCTCAAGGAGTGGTGATACATTTTCAACTGTGATGACTTGGCTTTTCTTCTTAATTTTATCTGCTAGGTCTTCTACCTTGACGTCACCATGGTCCACCTCACGGGCTGATCCATAGATTTTCGCCAAGTAAACAGCATCTGCCTGGCTCAAAGCTTTAGCAAAATCGTCCAATAGGGCAATGGTTCTAGTAAAAGTGTGTGGTTGGAAGATTGCAACAATTTCCTTGCTTGGGTATTTCTGGCGAGCCGCATCTAAGGTCGCAATGATTTCCGTTGGATGGTGGGCGAAATCATCAATAATAATGGTGCCATTGACAACCTTTTCAGTGAAACGACGCTTGACACCAGCAAATGTTTTCAAGTGTTCACGTACCAAGTTCAAGTCAAACCCTGCTGTATAAAGTAAACCAATAACGGCTGTCGCATTCATGATATTGTGACGACCAAAGGTTGGAATGTGGAATTGACCCAACTCTTGTCCGCGGAAATGAACTGTGAAGGTCGAACCAGTTGTAGAACGTAGAAGATCGCTAGCTACAAAGTCATTTCCCTCAGCATCAAAGCCATAGTAATAGATTGGCGCATTGGCTGTGATCTTACGCAACTCAGCATCCTCACCGTAGACGAATAACCCCTTCGTGATTTGTTTGGCATAGTCATTAAAGGCGTTGAAAACATCCTCTAGACTAGTAAAGTAATCTGGATGGTCAAAGTCAATGTTGGTGATGATAGAGTATTCTGGGTGGTAAGGCATGAAATGACGCTCATATTCGTCAGATTCAAAAACAAAATACTTAGCATTTTCAGAACCTCGACCCGTTCCATCCCCAATCAAGAAGCTAGTGTCTGTGATGTGAGACAAAACGTGAGACAGCATCCCAGTCGTTGATGTCTTACCATGTGCTCCTGCAACCCCCATGCTGACAAAGTCACGCATAAAGCTGCCTAGGAATTCATGGTAACGTTTGTAGCTGATACCATTTTTGTCGGCATAGGCGATTTCAACGTTATTATCTGGACGAAAGGCATTTCCAGCAATAATTTCAAGATCCCCTTGCAGGTTCTTTTCATCAAAAGGAAGAATCGTAATCCCTGCCTGCTCTAGTCCACGTTGAGTAAAGTAGTATTTTTCAACGTCTGAACCTTGAACCTTGTGTCCCATTTGGTGCAACATTAAGGCCAAGGCACTCATCCCTGATCCCTTGATTCCAATAAAATGATATGTTTTTGACATGTTTTTCTCCCTTACTCAGTAATTCTTGTCAGATTCAACTCTTGAGCAACCTGACGTTCCTGTTCCGTTTGCTTATTCTTTTTATTATATATTTGACTCTTCTTTAGAAAATCATAGTTGTTCTTTTTAGCCTTTCCTGTTTGGGCTTTCGGAGTTGGAGTTACTACCTGGCCAGCTTCCTCAGCTAAGATATAGTGGGACTGGCTCAAGTTTTTACTAAACTTAGCAAACTCACCTGGATTTTCCTTTTGAAATGGTGCTGTTGGTTGGTTTCCTTGACGAACAAGTGTTGAACCATTGTGTCGTCTAGTATGACTAACATCCTGAGTCAAATACTTGGCCGAACGTTTCTTCTTCAAGTCCGCACGAGCCTCTTCTCTAGCCAATTCAGCATACGTTTTTTCAATTTTTTTAGGTTCTGGGCCTGGTTTTGACTCCTTGCTAGCTACCGAAGGAGTTACAGCCTGTTCCTCATTGATAGGAGACCATTCCAAATAGTTTTTATCGCGGTAATCACCCTTGATATTGCTAATAAAGTCTGACTCATCGTACAAGTCCATGACTGGCATTTTGGTCAGCATAATCTCATCATCTGACACCAATGGAAATCGATCTTGTTTCATTTTGTATTTCCTTTCAACACTTCATTATAGCGTATTGTCTTGATTTTTCAAGTGCTGGCTTCAGAAATCCCTAAAATTTCTCGAATTTCTGCCAGACTAAGACTCGCACGCGATTCCGTCCCATCTAAAACTTGGGAAACTAGGTGTCTCTTCTGTTCTTGGAGTTCTTGAATCTTTTCTTCAATGGTTCCTCGAGTAATCAAACGGTAAACCTCTACCTTCCGCTCCTGTCCCATTCGGTGAGCCCGTCCGATAGCCTGAGCCTCGACAGCAGGATTCCACCAGAGGTCCACCAGGATGACGGTGTCAGCTCCTGTCAGATTGAGACCGACACCCCCCGCCTTAAGGGAGATGAGAAAGATATCCCTTTCCCCTTGATTAAATATTTTGGTCATTTCTTGTCGTTCTTGAGCAGGAGTTGAGCCCGTGATTTTGAAGGAAGTCAAGCCCAAATTTGGGAGCTCTTGCTCGATTTTTTCCAACATTCCTTTAAATTGAGAGAAAATCAAGACCCGATGCCCACCATCTGCTACTTGTAGCAATAAATCTCGGAGACTATCCAATTTACCACTAGCTCCCTGGTAATCGTCCATAAAGAGAGCTGGTGTATCGCAGATCTGACGTAATCGCATGAGACCAGATAAGATTTCTACTCGACTTCTCTGGAATTCTTGATCTGTCACTTGCGCTAGTCGGTCTCGCATCTGTTGCAACTGGGCCAGATAGATGGCCTTCTGTTGATCTTCCAGTTCATTTTTATAGACGACTTCGATCAGGTCAGGCAGTTCTGTTAGGACTTCTTCTTTTTTGCGTCTCATGACGAAGGGCTTGATAAATTGCGCTACTCGGTCAGCCGGTAATTTCATAAACTCTTTCTTGTTAGGTAGGAGTCCTGGTAAAACAATTTGAAAGATAGACCACAACTCTCCTAGATGGTTTTCAATGGGCGTACCTGACAAAGCAAAGACTGCCGGCACCACAAACTGGCGCAAACTCTGAGCAATCTTAGTCTGGGCATTTTTCATGACCTGGGCTTCATCTAAGAAGAGAAAATCAAAAGCCATCTCTTGATAAAGCTCGCTGTCTTGACGAAAGGTAGCATAGCTAGTTACATAGATTTGGTGATTTTCAGAAAGAATCACTTCTCGATTCGCTTTCAAACCATGAACGACAGCCAAATCCAACTGCGGGGCAAATTTTCTGAATTCATCTGCCCAGTTGTAGATCAAACCTGACGGCGCCAAAATCAAGACACGACTATCTTCTGTAACCTGACTTGTCAAAAAAGCAATGGTCTGCAGTGTTTTACCCAGTCCCATATCGTCTGCCAAGATGCCTCCAAAACCGTAATGATGGAGCATCTGTAGCCAACGCACACCCTTTTCTTGATAGTCTCTCAAACTCGCTTGAACCTGTACCGCTCCTAAAGGAAAGTCCTCAGGATGGGTCAAATCATGGGCCAAATGCTGAAATTCCTCCGAAAATGCTATCCGATCGCGACCTTCAAAAATTTGAGAAAGACTATAAGCTAAAGATTTCCTAGCTTGGAAAGAGCCATCTTTTAGTTCAACACCCAGTTCCTGCAAATTCTGACGGATCTGCTTGGTTTCCTCATCAAAAAAGAATACTTTATCAGAAGAACTGATATAGAAATCCTGATTGTTGGTTAAGGCTTTAAGAGCTTGATCAATCTCTTCTTGGGCAATCCCTTGGAAATCAAATTGGATTTCCAACAGTCCTCCCTTGGACTCAATCTGAACCTGAGGAGCTTGGACGCTGTAGAGCTGATTCATCTCATCAGACAAGAAAACCTGACCCAATTTTTCAAAGGCTGGAATCGTATGATGAAAGAAAGAATAAACTGCTTCTGGCTTCAAAGCCTGTCTCCAAGACTGAAAATCAGCCTCAAAACCAGCTCCTAGACAGACTTGAAATAGCTGGCTTTCCAAAGCAGCATTACTTGAAAATGGTAATTGTTCCAACTGTTGACGACTAGTCACCTTAACCTCTCCATAGTCAAACTGGATATTCAAACGGATACGACCGTCATCCTCCCTATCAAAGTAAAAGATTGGGGAAAAGGGTCTGATTTGCAAGCGCTCAGGAGCAGAAACTGTGCCCAGCTGTCCAAACAAAGGCAGACAGGCGGCCAGACGGTCACGATCACTGTTGTCAAACTGGAGGCATTTTCTCCCTCTTTCTTCCTGAGGAAGCTCCTTGATTTCCTTTAGTAGGCTGATTTGTTTAGGATTTAAGAGATAAAGATTCCCCTTACGAAAGAGAACCGCTCCTCCATAAAATACGTTGACTCGCTCACTTTCAGAAATTTCCATCTCAAAATAATCGGGATACTCCTTCACGGAAAAAGAGAAAAGGTTTGCTTCTGGATCTAAATCATGAAAGAGAAGATTTTCATAACTAGTAATCTGGTGCTCAAAATGAAAATCTTCCAAGGTCATCAGCAACTCCACTCCCTGTTCAAAAAATGTCAGAGGGAAAAAGAGGTGACGACCTTGATTGGGGAAAAAGAGGTCTTGACTCAGTCCCTCCTCAATCAAGCCACATAAAAAAGTAAGAACTTCTTGGCTAGCTGTATCAAAAGCATCCCAAGACAAGTCATTTTCATAGTGTTTCCCAATCATATATGGCTTTCGATGGACCAAGACCTTCAAAAAGAGAGGGATGTCACGAATGACATAATATTTTTGACTATCAACTAAACCGATTCGGAGAGTCCAAAGGAGGCGATTGGTCCCAGCTTCCACCTGGCCTTGAGCCGACAAAGTGTAGATTTTCTCTCTCTTCTGAGGTTGGATACGCTCCAAAAAACTACCACCAAAACTAACCTTGGTTTCGACCTCTTCTTGCTCTTCATGGCCTTTTTCTAAGGCTTGTAAAATAAAATGGCCTTTTTCGTCGTTCTTCAGATAATGCTCGAGCGCTGCGAGGTGAACACAGTAACCTCTTTTTTGGAAAAAATCGCAAGCACAAAAAACAAGATCATCCTCTAAACTGTAGCGCAAGTCTTCTCCCGCCACACGAGTATAGAGGCGATTCCCTTTTTCCTTGATAATCTCAATGTTGCCTGTTTCATAGAGTGTAACACCCTCCATGCGCAACTTTCCCGGAATCAATTTAGCCATAGTTACCCCTTTATCTTATCTTTTCATTATACCACATTTTCCCCTATGAAAATAGCCTTCTAGGAAGACTTTTCTCCTAGAAGGCTGGATTTTTAAAGTGTAGCAAAAGTGGTCACGATGCGTTGACAAACCTCTTCCAATACTGACTTCGGCATGGCTACATTGAGGCGGGCATGAAGAGTTCCCTTCTCCCCAAAGTCCAAACCTCGGTTGAGGATGACCTTGGCTTCATTCTTCAAAAGCTCTTGCAAGCGGTCATCCGTTAGGTCATAGGCTGAAAAATCAAGCCAGATCAAGTAGGTACCTTGTGGTTTCATGACCTTAATCTTGGTTTCGTTGCCCAAAACATCCACTACATAGTTAATGTGGTCCTCGATGACTTCTTTCAGTTCTTCTAGCCAATCCTTTCCATATCGATAGGCAGCTTCTGTCGCCAAATAACCCAAGCCTGAAATTTCATGATGATTATTGGCCAACTGGCGTTTCTGAAAAGCCACTCGAAGTTTAGGATTTTCAATGACTGCATAGGAATTCTTGGTCCCAGCAATATTAAAGGTTTTAGTGGCACTACTCAAGATAAGGGCAAAGTCTTTAAAAGCAGGATCAATGGTATTGAAAGACTGGTGTTTGTGACCAAAGAGGGCCAAATCTTGGTGAATCTCATCTGAAACCAACAAAACACCATGTTTTTGGCAGAGATGACCAATCTTTTCTAACACTTCCTTTTCCCAAACACGTCCACCAGGATTGTGGGGATTGCAAAGGATATAAAGTTTCACATCCTCTTCTACCAATTCCTTCTCCAACTGGTCAAAGTCAATCTCAAACAGACCATTCTTTTCCACCAAAGAATTGGTAATCAATCGGCGATTGTTCAGTTTGACACTGCGGGCAAACGGTGGATAGACTGGTGTGTTAATCAGAACAGCTTCTCCTTCTTTTGTAAAGGCTTGAATGGCTGTTGAAATAGCTGGTACCACTCCCTCGATAAAGACGAGAGCATCTTTGTCAAAGTGATAACCGTGTTGGCTGGCTTCCCATTCTTGAACCGACTCAATCAAAGCGTCGCTTGCATAAGTATAGCCATAGACCAACTGATCTGCGTAGGCTTGTACAGCTTGTCGAACTTCAGGCAAGACTACAAAGTCCATATCCGCTATCCAAGCTGGTAGAACTTCTCGATCAGCTTCTGCCTCTTTCCATTTATAGGTATGATGCCCAAAACGATTGGGCAGGCTTGTAAAATCATATTTTCCCATATCTGTCTTATCCTTCCAAGGCTTGGCGCAAGTCCGCAATCAAATCTCTAGCATCTTCAATCCCAATTGACAAGCGTAAGAGGTCATCTGTTAAGCCATAGGAATGGCGCACTTCTGCTGGAATATCCGCATGAGTCTGAGTTGTCGGATAGGTGATCAGACTCTCCACTCCACCCAAACTTTCTGCAAATGAGAAGACCTTTAAGCTATTTAAAATATGAGGAATACGCTTTTCATCCACTACTTTAAAGGAAATCATCCCCCCGCGACCAGTATAGAGAACTTCCTTAACTGCTGCAGAATCCTTCAAAAAGTCAACCACTTCTTGGGCATTGGCTGTTGAGCGTTCCATACGAAGAGACAAGGTCTTGAGACCACGAATCAATTGATAACTGTCAAATGGTGACAAGACTGCTCCTGTCGTATTGAGATTGTAGAAAAGCTTCTCGTATAGTTCTAAACTATTGGTCACAACCACTCCAGCCAAGACATCATTGTGGCCTGCTAGATACTTAGTTGCTGAATGCAGAACGATATCCGCTCCATCTTCAATTGGACGTTGGTAAATCGGACTATAGAAGGTATTGTCCACCACCACTTTGGCACCCTTAGCATGAGCCAATTTTGCTAGTTTTTCAATATCAAATTCCAACATCAAAGGGTTGGTTGGGGTTTCGATATAGAGAACATCCACATCTTTCTCTAACTCAGCAATCAGCTCTTCTTCTGTATTGACATAGGTAAAATGGAAACGGCCTTCTTGCTCGACTTGGTTGAACCAACGAAAAGAGCCCCCATAAAGATCTCGCACAGCCAAGACTTTACTTCCTACTGGAAAAACACTAAAAGCCAGTACAATCGCAGCCATTCCCGAACTCGTCGCTAGGGCATAGTCTGCTGACTCAATAGCCGCCAAGACTTCCTCCGCCTTACTGCGAGTTGGGTTTTTAGTACGGGTATAGTCAAATCCCGTAGACTGACCGAACTCCGGATGCTGATAAGTGGTTGAAAAATGAAGCGGCGTCACCAAGGCACCTGTTGCCTTATCTGACTTGATTCCCGCCTGGGCTAAAATTGTATTGATGTGTAGTTCTTTGCTCATACAGTACCTCCAAATCTATAGTAACTATTGTACCACTTATTTTCACTAACTCATTTTCTTCTTTTCAAGAGCTAGTTATAGTTTCAAACTATACAAAAACGATAGTTTCTTGAGAAACTATCGTTTTTCCTGTTGAATAGACTGGTTATTTAACGTGTTTTGCCAGTTCTTCTTGGGCTTTTTTATTTGATTCTTCTTTTTCTTTTTGCCATTTTTCTCTAGCTTTTTCATACTCATCAGTCGTTACAGTCTTATCTTGCAACTTGAGGTACTTGTATGATTCGACACCCTTATTTCCTGCTTGTGAGAATGGCGCTGAGAATGGAACTGTCTTTCTCAAGCTAGGTGTTCCACCATGGGAAACGTTTGGAATAGCAAGGGCACTATCAACGAGCCAAGCTTGAATTTCAGCATATTTCTCATAACGTTTCGCTGGATTCTGCTCTTTATTGGCTTCTTCCAACATTTCAGTATAGGTATCAAGTCCAACTGCCTTGGCCTTGTCATTGATTTCACCTGGTTCTAGACCAAGGTTTTGCAACACTCCACCGCTTTTCACGCTAAAGATATCGAGATAAGTTGATGGATCTTGATAGTCCGGGCTCCAACCACCATTATAGAGGTCATAGTCTTTTTGAGCTGCAGTTTGAGCGAGATAACCTGAGCTATCATAGTCCTCTGTTGACAATTGTTGGATATCGATGACTATATTATCAGTTCCTAGAACAGATTCGATTGATTGTTTCATTGAACTAATCGCTTGAATTTCTGATTTATTAGTCATTTCAACAGTCTTATCCAAGTGAATCGGGAACTGAACTCCCTTGGCTTCTAGTTCTTTCTTAGCTTCTGCAAATTTAGCTTTAGCCTTGTCAGGATTGTAGTATGGGTCTTGCGCGTCTGCAAAGTTGATTCCTTGCCATTCTTGGCCATAGTTGACCATCTTTTCTGAAACAACATCACCAAAGTCTTTTCCGTTGATACTTACAAATGTTGGAGGTACAACCAGATTACGAATAATCTTCGTTGCTCCGTCTTCCCCTTGAGATTGCGCCCCATAGGCTGTACGATCATAGGCAAAGTTGATAGCTTGACGGAAGTTTTTGTTCAGAACTGCTTCTTGGGTTGATGTCTTTTC
The DNA here is from genome assembly GCF_023109005.1 of Streptococcus oralis. Classification (GTDB taxonomy): domain Bacteria; phylum Bacillota; class Bacilli; order Lactobacillales; family Streptococcaceae; genus Streptococcus; species Streptococcus oralis_BU. The sequence continues at coordinate 31,832 of NZ_JALDTU010000010.1, forward strand.
GATATCTGAAGATTTAGAAGTGAAGTTATAAGATTTTCTGTCCAGGTTAAAGTTCAAGTAGAAAGAAGTGGCATCTTGCATGCTGTAGATGATATTGTCCTTGTTCTTCTCTTTAATCCCTTCAAAACTTGAGCTATTTGGATAGAGACGTGCGTAGCTGTATACTCCTTCTGTAAAGTTACGTGCTAGGGCATCTTGGTCACTTCCATCATAGTAGGTCAATTTCACATCGTCCACAAAGACATTTTTAGCATCCCAGTAATTCGGATTTTTCTTGTATTCGATGACGGATTTTGAAACAAAGGACTTCATCAAGAAGGGACCATTGTACAAAATGTTAGAAGGGTCTACCTTACCAAAGTCATCCCCTTTTGATTTCAGGAAGTCTGCATTGACAGGGAAGAGAATGGTTGAAGTTGTTTTAGAGTTCCAATAAGGTTCTGGACGTGTCAAAGTGTACTGAACTGTTTGGTCGTCAATCGCCTTAACACCGACAGTTGAAAAGTCAGTTGTTTTACCGTTGATATAGTCATCCAAACCTGCTACAGAGTCTTGAACCAGGTACAAGGCTTCGGATTTTTTATCAGCAGCATATTTCAACCCAGTGACAAAATCTTGCGCCGTTACAGGGGCGTATTCTTCACCCTCATAGGTATACCATTTTGCATCCTTACGCAATTTGTAAGTATAGGTCAAACCGTCCTGAGAAACAGTCCAATCCTCTGCCAACGATGGAACATAGTTACCGTATTGGTCATTTTCCATCAATCCATCTACCAAATTAGTAACGATGTCGTTGGTTGTTGCACGGTTTTCTGCAAGATAGTTCAAACTAGATGGATCGCTCGAATAAACATAGTTATATGTTTTAGAAGAACTAGTTGAGTTTCCACATGCGCTCAGTAAGATACCTGCGCTTAACACGACACTTGCAAGTGTCAGATACTTGGCCTTAGACTTTTTCATTTCCAGAACCTCCTGTTTTAAAGATTTGTCTTATTATACAGCTTTGGTTTTATTTAGTCAAGCGATTTCTGAAGAAAAACTTAAAAAACATATTTTTCTACTCCTAATTTTAGAAAAAGTTCTCCTTTTTTAAGAAAAATGTACTATAAAAACCTTTCTATTAAAGAAAGGTTAATTCATTGCTTTTATTTATAAATCTTCTTACGATATTTTCAATCGTGTACGTAGTCGGTCTGCTTGGGCTTTACCTATTATCTTGTCTAAGAGTCGTGTTCGTAGGCTCATCAAACCATAGAGACCTCCTCCAAGCCCTCCGATGAGAGCCACATAAAGGAAACTCCAGAAACGTCCACTTGGTTGGAAGACTAAACCGAGCAGCCACTGCAAGAAGCCAACTAGGGTGAACATGACAAGGGTTAAGATGGTAATCAAGATAGTCCGCTTCAAGATTATCTTTCGACGAGCACCTGTTACCTGGTAGATGTCTCGGTACATCAAGACATTCGGAATAATCAAGCCGATAGTCGTTGAAATCAAAGGACCGTAGCTATGGAAAATAGCAATGGTTGGCAATTGCAAGACGATCTTAGCAATGGAACCATAGATAAAATAAAGAACTGCCTTGCGGTTGCGGAACATGGCCTGAAGCATAGGAGACAAGACCATATACAAGCCTAGGATAGTAGACTGCAAAACTGCAAAGACAAATAAACCCATGGCCAGACTATCTGGCTTGCCATAAAAAACTGTATAGAGAGGTTCCCCTACCATGACCACTCCAACCGTTGCCGGTAGTAGAAATAAGAAGAGCATGGTGAGGCTATCTTGGACTAGGCGAGCCGCTGCCTGCAAGTCGCCTTTTACATAGTTTTCCGTTAACAGCGGCAAGCCAACACTCCCAATTGAAACCCCCACAGAGATTAAAATCATGGTGATTTTATTGGGATTGGCAGAGAAATAAGAAAACATGACAACCAAGTCTTCGTTGCTATAGTTGGTAAACCACTTCATACTATTGATAAAGGTCATCTGGTCTAAAATCTGGAAGAGCTGAATGGCTGATCCTGTTAGGATAAAGGGAATGGCTTCCTTGATGGTATCGACTAAGAGTCGCTTACTATTGATCTTATCCCGTGTTTCAAAGACTCTCTTAAGCAAACCTTCTTGGGCAAGGAAGTAGAACAAAACTGCAAAACTTGCCACCATCCCCACAAAGGCCGCAAAGGTCGATTGGGTAACTGCTGATAAGTAGTCCCCAGAACCCATCTTCATAATGAAGAAGGTCGCCATCAACATCCAGATAACACGAATTACCTGCTCAGCGATTTGGCTCATAGCATAGGGTTTCAGGTTGTTCATCCCTTGGAAGAAGCCCCGGATGACACTCATAGACGGGAAAATCAAGACCGCCCAAGCCAAGCTCTGCATGATGGGAATCAGGTCTTTCCCCACACCTGACAAATCTGCTAACCAGGGAGAAAAGAGATACAAGACCAAGGCAAAGACTAAGCCCAAGCCCGTCATAAAGCTTAGGAAACTCCGAATCAAGGCAAAGCTGTGCTCTTCTTCCCGCATGGTATTGTACTTAGCCACTTGTTTGGCGACCGCAACTGGGATACCCGCTGTAGAAATCAGCAAGAACCAGGCGTAAATATTGTAGCCCATGGTAAAGAGTCCATTTGCTTTAGCAGCATAGGTCCCCATCCAGATATACCAGGGAATAATGTAGATTGCCCCAAGGAGGCGACTAATAAAGTTACTAGCTGTTAGCCAAGCAGTCCCTCGCAACATCTGGGCTTGCTGGTGATTGTTTTCGTTAGACATAGCTTCCTCATTCAATTTTGATAATTAGGAAATTTTCCTCATCTTCCATTATAAACTTTTCCTTGTTACTTGTAAAATTCAGACTTTCGGTTTACAATAGAAAGTATGATAAAGATTGAAACCGTATTAGATATATTAAAGAAAGATGGTCTCTTCCGCGAGATTATCGACCAAGGACACTACCACTACAACTACAGTGAAGTTGTTTTTGACAGCATCAGTTACGACAGCCGAAAAGTAAAAGAAGGCACTCTTTTTTTTGCAAAAGGTGCTGCCTTTAAAAAAGAATACCTCCTATCCGCTATAAGTCAAGGCTTAGCTTGGTACGTCTCCGAAAAGGACTACGAAGTCGGTATCCCTGTCATCGTTGTGAACGATATCAAGAAAGCCATGAGTTTGATTGCTATGGAATTTTATGACAATCCACAAGAAAAACTCAAAATTCTCGCTTTCACAGGGACAAAAGGAAAGACAACATCTGCTTACTTTGCATACCACATTCTATCTCAGTGCTACCCAACAGCTCTCTTGTCAACTATGAACACAACTTTGGATGGCAGGACCTTCTTTAAATCTTCCTTCTCAACGCCTGAAAATATCGATCTTTTCGACATGATGGCTCAGGCTGTTAAGAATGGTAGAACCCATCTTGTAATGGAAGTCTCTAGCCAAGCCTATCTTGTTCATCGAGTATATGGTCTGACCTTTGATGTAGGTGTCTTTCTTAACATCACACCTGACCATATCGGTCCGATTGAGCATCCTAGCTTTGAAGACTACTTCTATCACAAGCGTCTCTTGATGAAAAATAGCCGAGCAGTTGTCATTAACAGCGACATGAACCACTTTTCTGTGCTAAAAGAACAAGTGGAACATCAAGAACATGACTTCTATGGTAGCCATTCGAGCAACCAAATCGAGAACTCCAAAGCCTTTAGCTTTTCAGCTACTGGTAAACTCGCTGGTGATTATGATATTCAACTCATTGGCCACTTCAATCAAGAAAATGCTGTTGCTGCAGGACTTGCCTGTCTTCGTCTAGGTGCTAGTCTTGAAGATATCAAAAAAGGAATCGCTGCAACCCGCGTTCCTGGACGTATGGAAGTCCTGACTCAGAAAAATGGAGCCAAGGTCTTCATCGACTACGCCCATAATGGTGACAGCCTGAAGAAACTGATCTCTGTTGTTGAAACTCATCAAACTGGAAAAATTGCTCTGGTTCTCGGTTCGACTGGAAACAAGGGAGAAAGTCGACGCAAAGACTTTGGCCTCCTCCTTAATCAACATCCTGAGATTCAAGTCTTTCTCACCGCTGATGACCCCAACTATGAAGATCCAATGGTGATTGCGGATGAAATTAGTAGCTATATCAGTCATCCTGTTGAAAAGATTGCCGATCGTGAAGAAGCCATCAAGGCGGCGATGGCCATCACAAATCAGGAACTTGATGCTGTGATTATTGCAGGTAAGGGAGCCGATTGTTACCAGATCATTCAAGGAAAGAAAGAAGACTATCCTGGAGACGCAGCTATCGCAGAACGTTATCTATAAAAAAATCAAGGGAAACATTCCCTTGATTTTTTTAGTCTTCTTTCTTAAATGAATTTTTAAGACCTTCAACGGCACCTTCTACAGCACCTTTAGCATCTTCAACAACTTCTTTTGCTTTCGCAACTGTTTTTTCTACAGTACCTTCTGCTTCTGTCTTGCTATCGCCAGTAACTTTACCAAATCCTTCTTTGATAGCACCAGTTGCTTGATCCAATTTATTTTCAAGTGACATAGCTCTGTCTCCTTTTTGTTTTAATACGATAAACGTTGTCGCTTACATTCAGTTTATGCTTATTCTTTAGCAAAGTCAAACAATCTGCTCAAAAGCTACCAATTAAGACAAATAGAAAGACAAGCGTTCCTTGTCAAAATCAACAGCCAACTCATACTTCCCTTCTTCGTTTTGAACAATATAACCCAAGACGACCAAACTATCCACAAAGATATCACGGCGTTTTTGCATCAGTTGATCTTTTTTGAGGAATTTTAACAAAAAAGTCGTCATATATTTGAGGGCATACTCAGGGTTAACATCTCCTAAAATAGCATAGAGTTTCTGCTGTTTTTCTGTCAAAGGATATTGGTGCTTGACCTTGTAGAAATAGTTGGATAGGGTCATCTTTTCTCTTGCAAAATCCGTAGATTCGACTAAAATGGCTGCATTGGTTTGATTGCGCAATTCTGTCTCAAAAGTCTTCTCTAGCAAGGTTTGATATACTGGACTATCCTCTCTGATAAAAATTTCTTGGTCAAGGGCTAAATCATCCGTAGATTCTAGAAAAGGAAGATTGAGCGAATAGTGTTTGTTTTCCCTTAGGATCAAGCCTGCCTTTATATACTCTTCCATAAGCTTATCAACTGATACATCTGGAAATTGAGCCTTTATCTCCCGAAGGATAACATCATCATGCTGGTCCAGATAGTCAACCAAATCTATAAAAAATGGCTGTCGAGTCAAACGAGAAGGATTAAAAATCTGAATCATGAAGATTCCTTTCTTTACATTCTAAAAGAGGAGATGCCGCCAACTGACTGGGATTAGTCCCAGGTTGGTTCAGAGGCACAGGAAGTTCGAGTTTCCTGTAGTATTCTCTCCAAAAATCACTAATCTCCTGCTCCCCGTCCCCAAATTTCATGGGAATAGTCTCAAAAATAGGAAGAATTTCCGCGATATACTGGGAGCAGTAAAAGCCAGATCCATCTGGATAAAAAGAGGCATTATAGGGTGCACCTAAATGTTTGCTAGCTCTCACCTTCACCAAATCAGTTTCTATCTCTGGGTAGGTATAGAGATCGTAGAGATGAGTCGGTTCAAAAAATTCATCTGGTCCTTGACAGATGACCCCTGCTTGCCCACTAGCATGGTAGATCAATCCTTCCAAAAAGATGGCTACATGACTATAGTTCCCCGTAGAAGCCTGGATAGCCTGCCCCATATCTGAAAGATCCTTCACAAAAATCAAGTCACCATTTTCTAACATCTTTCTCTCCTAGAAAAAAAGGAGCCGAAACCCCTTTAGCTATAAGGAAAACATCGTTTTCTCATTTTAATTATCTCTCAGACAATTAGCCATTAAAGCTTTCAGTCAACTGTGGCACCACTTGTTTCTTACGTGAAACGGCACCTGGAAGGAAAGCATGGTTGTTTTCAAGTTTGAAGTTGAAGGATGCTTCGACCTTGTCCATGTTTGATCCAAGAGCCAAAATTTCTGAGTTTGAGTTGACGATATCTGTAATCATCAAGACAAAGTCAGAGTAACCGTTTGCTGTATTAGCCGCTTGCATTGCAGCTTCAATTTCTGCTTGACGTTCCAAGACTTCAGCAATATCAACTGTGTTGACTTGGGCAACACGAACCTTATTTCCGTTGAGTTCAAAAGTCTTAGCATCGATGTCAATCAATTCTTCAGCAGATTTGCTAGCCAAGTTTGTACCAGCTTTCAGCATAGCAAGACCGTACTCTTCCAAGTTGACACCAGCCAATTCAGCCAATTCAGGAGCAATGACTTTATCAGATGGGTGAGTTGTTGGAGATTTCAAAAGAAGGGTATCTGAAATCAAACCTGAAAGCATCAAACCTGCGATTTCTTTAGGAACTGCTACACCATGTTCTTTGAACATGCGGTAAACGATAGATGAAGCTGATCCAACTGGTTCCAAACGCATGTAAAGCGGACTTGCAGTTTCAAAGTTAGCCACACGGTGGTGATCCACTACTCCGTATACTTCTACTTCAGCGATATCTGACACTGATTGTTGGAATTCATTGTGGTCAGTCAAGATGACTTGCTCTGCACCTTCTGCTTTAGCAGATGTGATGACGCGTGGTGCTTCTAGACCAAAATAGTTCAAAACGAAGGCTGTTTCTTCATTAGGAGTTCCAAGTGCTACTGCTTCTGTGTCCAATCCATAAGCCTCTTTTGCAAGATAGGCAAAGGCTACAGATGACCCGATGGCATCTGAGTCTGGATTTTGGTGACCAAATACTAGAATCTTAGACATGATAATACCTCTTTAAATTTATTCATCTTATTTTAGCATTTTTTTCGCTTTTTGACAAAAGTAAGAGGAGTCAAAGGACTCCTCGTTAGACATCAATATGATTGATTAGATTTTTCTCTTGATTTTCGGATAAAAATCGTTCTTTCTGTGGACGTTTCTTGCGTTTGAGGAGAGCCTCTGCAGACATGGCTTCTTCCTTACTGGCAAAACCCTGAGTATAGATGAGTTTGACTGGCAAGCGAGCTCGGGTATACTTGGCTCCCTTACCACTATTATGAACGGCAAGGCGCCTCTTCACATCCGTTGTATAGCCCGTATAGTAAGAACCGTCGCGGCACTCCACCACATACATATAGGCTTTATGATCCATAGTAAATCTCTTGAATTTCTGGTGTATAGGAACCATCATCATTGTGAACGATGAGAGGTGGCAAGACCTTAAAGCCACTGGTCGATCCATCCTTGATAGCTTCGATTAAGAGCATATTGGCCTCCTTCTCACGTTTAGGATAGACAAATTGCAGGCGCTTGGGTGCCAAATTGTGGCGTTTGAGCATCTCTAAGATATCCAAAAGCCGATCTGGACGATGAACCATGGCCAAACGGCCATTAGACTTGAGAATACTCTGAGCACTTCGGCAGATTTCTTCTAGGTTAGTCGTAATTTCGTGTCTGGCCAGAAGGTAGTGTTCACTCTCGTTGAGATTAGAATGCGGATCCACCTTGAAATAAGGCGGATTGCACAAAATCATATCCACCTTACTTCCTTGGATATGAGTAGGCATATTTTTCAAATCATCGCAAATAACCTGCATCTGCTCTTCCAAGCCATTCAACCGAACCGAACGCTCTGCCATATCCGCCAAACGCTCCTGAATCTCTACAGATATTATCTGCGCCTGAGTACGTGAACTAGCAAAAAGTCCCACTGCACCATTTCCAGCACAAAAGTCCACAATTAAGCCATTTTTAGGAAAGCGTGGAAAGCGTGACAAGAGAACACTATCCACCGAATAGCTAAACACCTCTCTATTTTGAATGATCTTGATATCTGTCGAAAAGAGCTGGTTGATTCGCTCTCCTGATTTTAATAATTGTTCTTCTTTCATACTTTTATTATAACAAACGATATTAATATTACAAATATTTTAGATAATCGTATTTATGGCTTCTTCTTTAAATGCTCAAGTGCCTCACGCGTCCAAACAGGCATCATTCGCCCAAGAGGCGCAAAACCGTGCTTGATCCGATCATTAGAAAAACGTCTCCGTCTTGGCAATTGATGTTTTTCCTCTTCCAAAGTACGGATAGAAAGACTGGCCTTCCCAGTGTATTCGTCAAAATCCACCACCTGAACTTGGACTTCATCACCAATTTTTAAAATGTCATAGATATTTTCAATAAATCCCGTCCGAATCTCCGAAATGTGAATCAGCCCTGTCACCCCTGTCTCTAACTCAACAAAGGCACCATAGGGCTGAATTCCTGTAATACGCCCAGTTAGCTTATCACCAATTTTCATCCTAGTCCTCAATTTCAATCGTTTCAATTACCACATCTTCAACTGGTTTATCCATCGCTCCAGTTTCAACAGCTGCAATGGCATCTAAGACCGCAAAAGATTCTACATCTACCAATTGCCCAAAAACAGTATGACGACGGTCTAGATGAGGTGTTCCACCTTGTTCTGCATAAATCTCAGCGATTGGTTCAGGCCAACCACCACGCGCAATCTCTTTCTTAGAGTATGGCAAGTGTTGGTTTTGCACGATAAAGAACTGGCTTCCATTGGTATTTGGACCAGCATTGGCCATAGAAAGAGCACCACGAATATTGTAAAGTTCTTCAGAAAATTCATCTTCAAAAGCTTGTCCATAAATGGACTCTCCCCCCATACCAGTACCAGTTGGGTCTCCGCCTTGGATCATAAAGTCCTTGATAATTCGGTGGAAAATTACACCATCATAGTAACCGTCTTTTGACAGAGCAACAAAGTTGGCTACTGTTTTGGGAGCATGTTCAGGGAAGAGCTTGATACGCAAGTCTCCGTAATTTGTCTTAATAGTCGCCAACGGACCTTCTACTGTTTCAATTTCTACTTGTGGGAAATGCAATTCTTTTTCTACCATACCAAATCCTTCTAAGGCATTAAAAATGCCATCTTCTTCTACTGTTTTTGTAATATAATCTGCTTCTTCTTTGATTTTATCATGGGAAACACCCATAGCAATACTGATTCCAGCATAATCAAAGAGTTCCATGTCATTGAGACCATCCCCAAAGACCATAACATTCTCTGGTTTCAAGCCTAGATGTTCTACAACCTTGGCTACACCAGTTGCTTTGGATCCTGAAATCAGAACGATATCAGATGAATGTTCATGCCAACGCACCATGCGAAGTTTATCCGATAAAGACTCTGGTAAGTGCAAGCCATCCCCTTTATCTTCAAAGGTCCACATCTGATAAACCTCTACTTTTTCATGAAAGTCAGGATCCACACCCAAGTTCGGATAAATCGGATCAATCGCCTCACTGATCAGTTCTGTTCGCGTGGAGAGTTTGGCGTCATGACTGCCAACCAAGCCATACTCAATTCCCTCTCGCTTAGTCCAAGAGATATACTCCTCAACATCTGACTTGTCAATCTGATGCTGATAAATGACCTGGCCTTTTTTATCTTCTATATAAGCCCCATTCAGAGTTACAAAAAAGTCTGGCTTGAGCTCACGAAGCTCTGGAACGACACCGAAAATACCGCGCCCAGAGGCAATTCCTGTTAAAATTCCTTTTTCACGTAACTGTTTAAAGACAGTGGGAATTGTAGCTGGAATAAAACCTGTCTTTGACGTACGCAAGGTATCATCAATATCAAAAAAGATGATTTTAATCTTCTTTGCCTTGTATTTTAATTTTGCATCCATCTCTCTACCTCTTTCAATCTAACTCTTTCCATTATACCATAAAGCTGATGAAATTCCTTTTTTGAAAAAAGATGAAAATCCTATCAAAAAGAGAGCCAGTAAAACTAGCCCTCTCTTTTAATCCTAGAACATCTCTAGAGCAATCATGGTAATCATCGTTGCATCATAGTAGTTGTCCAAAGGTAAATTTTGTGTGAAAATGTATTTATTTTGCTGAAGAAGTTTCAGATAACCTTCTCCCCTGTCAGACGCATAGGTAATCGGTGCCAAAAAGCTACCTGCCTGATATTGATTGAGGTCAGTTCCATTCATGTCATAACCAGCATAAATGCGTTGTTCTTTCATAAAGAAATCCATCATCTTTTGAACGAGTTTTTGACTTCTTTCGTCTTGACTTTGAGATAAGTGATAAGGCAAGCGACAAGCATTATAAGAATACGCCCCATCATATTGAGATTCAATAGTATTTGCTTTAGCAACACGCGCACCTGACTTCTCTACCCAGATAAAGTCTGGCAAGAGACCTGTCTCAGATTGAGAACTAATTTGCTCTAATTGCCCAAGCATTTTATCCTTAATATCTAGCCATTGTTTATCTCCAGTTAGATTATAAAATACTTGGAAATAATGAGGTAGTGTATCAGATGTTCTCATCAGATAGTAAAAATCTGAATTCTTTTGGACCCAATTTCCTACTTTTAGGACACCAGTCTTCTCATTATAATTGAATCGAAGAATATCAATCAAGATACTTTTGGCTTGTCCTTCATATTCCTGAGCCTTATCTGGCCACTGCTTGGCAGCTTCAATCAAAGAATAAGCGATGTAGAGATCTCCATCAGTTGCGTTTTGCTTCTCAACCGTTTCGCTACCATTTGTGATCACTTGCTTCCAAGACATCAACTGTGTTCCCTCGATACGATGATTTTGGTAATAGCGATAAAGACCCTCAAAATCTGCTTGTGTTGCTTGCCCTTTTTGGGCTGCCAAAACCGTTATAAGCATGCCGTAACTTTGGGCTTCAGATAGAACTGTTGTTCCCTCCGAATCACTCGTCGTACGAACATAATACTGATCGTCTTTTGTAACAAGGAACTGTTGGCTCCATTGGCTGTAAATTCGATTGCGCATCTCGACTTTACTCCTTCCTCTTGCCAAAAACAAGGTTAAACAAAAGATAGAAAGGATGAGCACAAACCATACATATTTTATTTTATTCGTTTTCATAAATCCTCCTATCCTGCAAATCGCTTGGTTTTAACCCACTTAGTTTCTTTTCGGCGGAGTACTTTGTCCAGCACGATTGAAGAAATGGAATCAATGGATACAACGATAAACATCTGTGCGTAAGAGAAATAGGCTACCAAGGCTAACCAGATTTGTTTTGTCGTCGCTTGTCCAAACTGACTTGCTAATGCCGTCATAATTTGCATCAAATAGAGACCAATCATGAGAATCCAGTTGAAGAGCATGAGCTGGGCGATGTAGATATTATCCGCATCAAAAGCAAATGGAATTCTGACATCTGGGAAGAAAAGATTAAGACAGATCGCTAGCACATTCGCTAGGAAAATCAAATCCGATAGGACAATGGCAAAGTTAAACCAAAAGAAAACACAAGAATAGTTAAAGACTTCTAGTTTAACGCGCCAGTTTGCTCTGCCAAATAAATGCTTAAAATTTGAGAGAACAACTTCGTAGTTTCCTTTAGCCCAACGTTTTCGTTGCATATAGTAACTCTTTAAAGTCTCAGGTTCTTGTTGGAAAGCCTCTGAGTTATAAGCAAGGGCGATCAATTTACCACTCTGCATGATTTTAAAAGAAATATCGGTATCCTCAGTCAAGGCACCATTTTTCCAACCACCGATACTCTTTACAAAGTCGGTTTGAATGATAAAGTTGGTTCCTGGGATACGACCAATTTTAAAGAGATGCCACATCCCAACATGGTGCACCCGCTGGGTAACAACGATTTCTTGGTTGATACAACGAGTCAAAAAATTTTGATTGGCATTTCGAGTCTTGTTGCGACCGAAAGATGCCACGTGGCGTTCTGGGTCCTTTATCACTTCTTTGACAAGGAAATAAAGGGCATTTTTTTCAGGCATGGCATCTGCATCATAAACACAGATGTATTCACCTCTTGCCATCTCTAAGGCATCGTTTAGAACGCCCGCTTTTCCTCCCGTACCAGTACGGTCGATAATCGTCAGATTTCTTCCTGCATATTCAGGCATAGCTTGTACAGACAAACATTCTGCATAGGTGTTATCTGAACAGTTATCCGCAAACAAGAGCAATTCCACACGGTCGTGAGGATAATTCATATCCAATATAGCTTTTGCCGTTTGGGCAATAACCACATCCTCATTATGAGCAGGAACAACAATGGTAACCTTAGGATAATAAGGTAGTGGCGAAGTGTCTACACGAAAATCACTGTGCTTAAACCAAAAGTGCACTGCTGAAAAGAGAATTACCAAACCCCAAGCCAGAGAAATCCAAATAGTAAGCAGGGTAAAAATCATTAACATTTGACTAATCATGATTCACCGCCTTAAAATTTTTGTTCACTCGATGGTAAAGAATACTGTATGCAATAAATAATATGACAAAACAAATGCCAAAGGTAAGACTGAGTCCCAAAGCAATGCCAAAAAATATATTGGTTAGAGTCATGTTTCCCTCCTAATATTCTACAATTACATCTGTCTCTAATTGACGTTTGAGATGACTAGCAATATCCGAGTAGTCTTGGTATTTATCTTTATTATCAGAGTTAATCATCAAGTAACCTGTTTGAAATTGAATTCCTTGGTTTCCATCTTCTCCATGAAAAACTAAACTGCCTAGTTTCTCCTGCAAACCATTCAAATAGAGTTGCTTCAAAGAATCTTGACTACTATTAGATAAAACAAGAAAATTCCCATCTGAAACGTAATAGAGCTTATCATTGTAACTCAATCCCTGAGCAATTACCTTTTGAATGCGACTGAGCATCTGGTTATACTCTCTAGGTTTTATCTGGAAGAACAAATCTTCATGTGCCCAATGAATCAATAAGGACTGTACCGTCACATCACTTTGTTCAGTTACCATAGCATGGTAATCTGCTCGAGCTGCGTCCTCCTGTTCTTGGACCTTTGAGGTCACCTTGAAGAAATAATAACGAACCTTAAGTAGAATCCCAATCAAAAGAGGAAAACTGATTAATAAGAAGACCAGTTGAATGATTGGGATATAAACCACACCCGCAACCAAAACGATAAGTCCAAGCCCAAATGTTAAGATAAGGGTCCAAGTAAGCAAAAGGTCAGATAATACTAACACTGCAAACAAGGCTAAAGCTAAAAACAAAATTTGTTCTAAAATAATCTCTCGAGCAAAGAAAAAAGAAAGCCCTAAAAGAAGCGACTCGCACCCCAGAAAAGCGAGGAGCCAATTCCTAAATTTATTCCATGTTTTCATTATGCCTCTTCCCCCTCTTTAAATTCAGATACAGATTCAGCCATTCCAAAATAATGTTGTATAGCACGAACGATTCGTTCAGATGCCCTTCCATCTCCATAAGGATTTGGTGCCTGAGACATTTTTCTATAAAGAGTTCCATCTGTTAAGAGTACTGCCATAGCCTCTTTCACACGTGCTGGATTCGTACCAACTAACTTCAAGGTTCCTGCACGAACCCCTTCTGGGCGTTCCGTCGTGTCACGAAGGACGAGAACAGGTTTGCCGAGGGAAGGCGCCTCTTCCTGAACACCGCCAGAGTCGGTCATGATAAAATAACTTCTTGAAGCCAAATTATGAAAATCGAATACATCTAAAGGTTCAATCAAGTGGATGCGATCATGACCAGCTAAGATATCTTTTGCTGCTTCTTGCACAGCAGGGCTAAGGTGAACAGGATAAACAACTTCAATTTCCTGATGAAGATCGACCATCTCACGTAAAGCTGCAAAGACATTTCTCATTGGTTGACCTTGATTCTCACGACGGTGCATGGTTACCAATACAAGTTTCTTATCTGGATCCAATTGATCTAGAACTTCATGATAGTAATCCGATTGAACGGTTAGTTTCAAGGCATCAATGGCTGTATTTCCCGTAATGACAATAGCAGACTCAGGATGATTTTCCTTGAGGAGATTTTCTTTACTCTCACTAGTTGGAGCAAAATAAAGATCAGCAAGGTTATCTGTCATCTGACGATTTATTTCTTCTGGGAAAGGAGAATACTTGTCAAATGTTCTTAGACCAGCTTCAACGTGGCCGATACGTACCTGATTATAGAAAGCAACTAAACTTGCTGCAAAAGTTGTCGTTGTATCTCCATGAACAAGAATCATATCTGGACGTTCTTGCTTAACAATTGAATCAAACTTTTCTAAAATTTTTCCAGTAATATCTAAGAGGGATTGATTTTGCCCCATAATATCCAAGTCATAATGCGGCTTGATGCTAAACGTTTCAAGAACTTGATCTAGCATTTGACGGTGCTGAGCTGTCACAACTGTAATCGTCTCAATACTATCACTATGTTTTTGCAATTCCAACACTAAAGGGGCCATTTTAATAGCTTCTGGTCGTGTTCCAAAAACAAGCATCACTTTCAGTTTTTTCATTATTGTATCCTTCTACTATAATAAAATTTGACACATCAGATTAATTAGTACATTTGATAGTTCCAATATCAATTAATTTAACTTTCGTAATTATTTTACCGTCAATTAATTTATATGTCAAATCTTTCTAAGTATATTATTGCATTTAATTTAATTTTAAATAATCGTAATATTTTTGTAATGATATAATTTACACTGTGTAAACCTTCCATCTTAAACTTTTATTAAATATTTTTTAAAATTCTAAACCTTACCATCTTTTGAATATTTATTTTTATTTTGATAATTCAAATAATTATATTTTATCGTTTCATAGAATACATCTCTTTTTCTAACAAAAAAATCCCTCTCTAATGAAAAAGGAATTTACGACTTCTTGCTATTTTAAAGTTAAACTTTATAAGATCTATCTTAAATCAAATCTTTTGACAGATATAAAACAAGGTCACCGATATCTTCACAAGTAGCTTTCATCGCCACTGGATGGTTCTGATACCAAACACCCGTCCCATCTGGAATATAGCCTCGTTTGATGTACAATCTCTGGGCAGGTCCATACCCTGAATGGAGACCAACACCAAGGGTCACCTTATCCGATATGAGCCTAACTCGTTTTTCTGCTTCTTCCATCAAGAGATTTCCAATACCTTGATTTTGAAAGGGCTCAAAGACATTGAAATCTGAGAGTTCTGGATAGATTTCTGCAAAAGGCCCCTGCTTAGCGCAGGGCAAAATTGTGATATAACCCGCTAAAGCACCCTCAACCTCTGCAACTAAGACTTCTCTCTCCCCACATTCTTGTTCAAGAAAATATCTATCCAAAATTTCTTCTCTACCCAGCCAACCTTGATTGATAAAACCTTGGGATAAGTGTTCGGTATCAGATTCGATCATTTTTCTAATAATACTGTTTCCCTTCATAAGGCACCCCTTTGAAAATTCATACTATCATTATAACACGTTTATAGTCAAAGAAAGAAAAAAGACCCAGTGAGTGTACTGACCCCAAAAAGTTGGACAAATAGTTATTGAAAGGATTTAGTCTTGTATTGCACAGGACTAGGTCCTTTTCTACCATTTGTCAAGTATATCAAGGTATTTGATGAAAAATAGTTTGATTTCCATAGTCAAACTAAGGAAATTGTCTTTTTCTGAACGAAAGTTTAGTGAAAAAAGTGTACACTAAACCAACACCTTATCTGGTGATTTTTTATAAGGTGTTACAATAATATAGCATAAACAATTTTACCGATTCTCATAGAAGTCTGCGATATGACAAGGATTGGTGTGGTTAGGTGAAGCTATATTATGAATGCACTTAAAGAGAATCTTTCTGGCATAGGGATTCCCACGTTTGGTGATGTGTTCCTTGGCTAGAAAGTC
>NZ_JALDTU010000011.1:0-47165 GCF_023109005.1 Streptococcus oralis
CGTGGTGTATCCGTCACTTTCGGTGCAATCGTCACACCATCTTTGTTCTTGTACTCAACTGTGACATCACCATATTTCTTAGCTGGTGTGTCTGGGACAAGATCATAGTAGTAAACGATATTGGTATTGCCTTCTACCACTTTACCAGTTTCCGCTCCTTGAGTTGCGGTTGAATCCAGCTTGTACTTCTTACCATCTACAGTAGTAATAGTGTCCTTGCGTTGATCCGTAGTATCGTAAGCAGTTCCCACTTCAGAACGTGGTGTATCCGTCACTTTCGGTGCAATCGTCACACCATCTTTGTTCTTGTACTCAACTGTGACATCACCATATTTTTTTTCTACCGGCTTTTCAACTTTGTCATAAACATAGACAACGCGGGTTGTTCCCTCAACAACCTGACCACTTTCTTGACCTTGTGTAGCATTGGTATCAATACGATAAGTTGTGCCATCATCCGCCGTAATGGTAGTTGGTTTGTGATCAGTTGTATCATAGTAAGTACCAACCCGTGAAGTTGGTGTATCTACGACACGCGGAGAAATGGTGTTGCCTTGCTTATCTTGGTAATCAACGACAACATTACCATACTTCTCTACTGGTTTTTCAAGCTTATCATAAACGTAGATAACGCGGGTTGTCCCTTCAACAACTCTACCACTTTCTTGACCTTGTGTAGCTGTAGGGTCAATACGGTAACTTGCTCCATCGGCTGTAGTGATTGTAGACGGTTTGTGATCAGTCGTGTCGTAAGCCGTTCCTACTGATGTATCTGGTGTATCTACAATACGCGGAGAAATGGTGTTGCCTTGCTTATCTTGGTAATCAACAACAACATTCCCTTTTACTTCGGTATAGTAGTTTGCTACGTTTATCGTACCTAATTTTACTTTACCTGTTGTATTATTAGTTGATGACACATATTTATAGACCTTGCCATCCGCTGTTGTGATTCTGTCTTGGTGTGTTGTTGTGTAGTCTTCGCCAACAGGAGTTCCTGTAGGTTTAATTGTTTGAGTATTGGTTAGTTTAGTAGTAGTTCCTTGAATATAGTTATCAAGCACAACATTTCCTGCAAGATTATATTCAACTAGATTGTATTCAAGATCTGGTTTTACAAGTGTAAAGCGAGATGGTAATTTACTTGTAAGAGCTAGCCAATAACCTCTGTCCCATTGAGACTTCCGTTGCATCACAAAAGAGATGGTATCTCCGCTTTCTGCTACACCAGCAATTCCCATCTTATAGAAATTTGGATCATCATAATCATCTTTAATATCGTGGGTTGGTCTAGTTGCCGCCAAACGACCATCACCTTGTTTTTCAACCAAAGAACCGGTAATCTTTACTGGTCGGAAATTATAATCTGTTATGCTTTCTTCGTGTTTTAGACCAGCTCTCACTCCAGAAGTAGGCTCTGTTTTTGTTAGACTCGTCATAGCTAAAATAGCTGGATTCGTCTTTGTGAATTGAATTGGATTGTCATCAGAATCGTAAAAACGAATATTTACACGGTATCTAGACGGTGCATTAATTTTGTAAAAAGTATAAATTCCTTTTGTTGGATCTTTTTCTGCAAAGCCCACGATACCAGTACTACCACTTATATTAGTAACTTCATAGACTACCTTAGAAATTTTCTTTCCATTATATGTTGAGTTTTGAAGGTTAGTATAGGTAGCCGTGATAGTTTGACCGTTTTCAATTTTCGGAATAACAAAATTACTTCCACCACCTGAAAGTCGCGTTGTAAAAGGTGCTTTTGGAGTCGAACCAAATGTTCCACCACCTTTAACATATTCTTCATAAGATTGCGCTGAAGGCATATCCTTTTGTCCAAATTCTGTAGCACCACTAATAGATAGTTTTCCATTAGGTTCGCTTTCAAATTTCAAGCCTTGGCTAACTACTTCACTCAGATAACCGTCAGTACCTACGTTCTCCTGAGCTTTTTTCAAATCAAGTTTGTAGGCATCTACCCCTGTCTTGATACGAGTTGCTTGTGTTTCCTCAAGAGTGTTGGCAAGATCCTTTTTAGCATCTGACTCTATTTGGTTATTTGCTGTTCCAATATTTTCTGTTGGATTTTGTTTTATATCAATGTTGTAACCCTTAGCTTCAGACACAGCGTCTTTCAACTTTTGATTTTCCACAGTAACTTTTGGTTCTGTGGCTTCGGCCGACGCAACTGGAGCGGCCTGTGCTGCTGCAGGTGCAGTGTAAGTTACAGGGGTTGTGTCACTAGCCGAAGAAGCAGCTGTAGCTGGAGTTGTATCACTAGCCGAAGAAGCAACTGTAGCTGGAGTTGTTTCAGATGCTGGAGCAGTATAAGTTGCTGGCGTTTCAGATGTTGGGGTAGCTGGGGCTATAGTCACAGTTGAAGCGCCCTGAGTTCCTTCTGCCACCCTACTATCTTTCGCTGCAGGCTGTGAAGCCGTTGGATCAGAAGATGATACTTCATCCGCCGATACTGTTTTGTTATTACTAAACATAGCAATGGCGCCAAGAGCAATGACTCCAATTGTGCCATATACTTTATTTTTACGAATAGAACCGTGACCTTTTGTCTCACTATTGTGATTGAACATGCGCGTTCCTTCCTTCATTTTTATAATTAACGTATTATTCATTGTTCTCTCAAAGGATTGATTTATTTAACCCTAATAATGATAAAACGAACAGACCGATTATTGCAAAAAAGAGATTGTCGAGCCAACGACTCTTTTTTGCAATAATACAAATTTTTCACCAATAAACTTAACAGCCCCAACATTATCGACTTAACCAGCCACTTGTGCTAGTAGAACGACTGATTCAGAACCATCAAATTTTAGACAGCAGCACAATCCTTATAGATTTCGATGACATCGAAATCTTGACACATAAAAACCGAAAGTCTTTCTCTCACCAGAAAGAACCGGCATTAGCTTCTATAGGTATGCTGGTTTTATCGACGCAACACCTGATTGTACTAGGTCGCTGACATTTTCTGAATGTTTGATAACGCAGAGATCGTCTCATTGTTCACTGTTTCCAAATTGCTTGAGTCCCCCACATTACGAGCCAATAGAGGACTATCTCCCACTGCAAACATCCAAACCCTTGTCATGGTTAGAAGAAAATCATTTTTCTCATCATAAAACATCCCCCCCCCTATTTTCAAGAATAGATATATACATTACTACAGTAACAGTATAAAATATCACTTACTTTAATAATAATAGTATTTTTATAATTTGTCAAATTAAACACGTACCCTATCTAAAGATTGTGTAAAAAATGTCATGAAAACACTTAAAAACATATACTTTTTAGCTCTCTAGTACATTAAAGTGGCGTGTTCTCTGATTCAACATATAAATAAACAAAAATAAAGTGATTTGACACAATTCATAAAGAACGTATAAACCACCTTTGTCCTTTTACTACAGTTTCTGCCTTCTATCATTTTTCCTAGTAAGGGTTCTTTTATATCTGATTTTCAACTTGTAGAATTAGGATATCTATGCCTTGGTTATATATCCTTCTGATTTTAATAATTGGGTAATTTACGCTCAAGTAAACAGAATTTATAATGTATTTTACAGTAAATAACAAACATACCTAAAAAGTTTATCGCAACCATATATAGGCTTCAGACAGTAGATTATTGAAGTTTAAAAGACTGTGAAAAGGCGTAGTAAAATTTTCAGAGAATACAATTCTCACTTCTTAAACATTTAAAACAGTAGTGATTATAACATAAAAAGAAAAACAAGCAATGTCAGCAAGAAGAAGTATCACATTTCTCTCATACATGGTCTCTTAGAGACTCCTCAAAGAATAAAATGATTAGACATAATTTGATTAGTTATTCAAAGCTGCTGCCATTGTAGCTGCAACTTCTGCTTCAAAGTCGTTTGCAGCTTTCTCGATACCTTCACCAACTTCAAAGCGAGCGAACTCAACTACTGAAGCATTTACTGATTCAAGGTAAGCTTCAACTGTCTTGCTGTCATCCATGATGTAGACTTGTGCAAGAAGTGTGTATGCTTGGTCAACTTTAGTGTTGTCAAGCATGAAGCGATCCATTTTACCTGGGATGATTTTGTCCCAGATTTTTTCGGGTTTGCCTTCTGCAACTAATTCAGCTTTGATATCTTCTTCAGCTTGAGCAATCACTTCATCAGTCAATTGAGCTTTTGATCCATATTTCAAGTGTGGAAGAGCTGGTTTACCAACCATTGCACGGCTATCATTATCTTGGTCAATCACGTGGTTCAATTGTGCCAACTCATCTTTAACGAACTGCTCATCCAATTCTTTGTAAGAAAGAACTGTTGGTTTCATCGCAGCGATATGCATTGAGATTTGTTTAGCAAGTGCCTCATCTCCACCTTCGATGACAGAGATAACACCGATACGTCCACCATTGTGTTGGTATGCTCCAAAGTGTTGTGCATCTGTTTTTTCAAGCAAAGCAAAACGACGGAATGAGATTTTTTCACCGATTGTAGCTGTTGCAGATACATAGGCTGCTTCAAGAGTTTCACCTGAAGGCATTGTCAAGGCAAGAGCTTCTTCGTTGTTAGCTGGTTTTCCTTCAGCAATTACTTTAGCTGTAGCATTTACCAACTCAACGAATTGAGCATTTTTTGCAACGAAGTCAGTTTCAGCATTTACTTCAACTACTGCTGCAACGTTACCGTTAACAAATACACCAGTCAAACCCTCAGCTGCAACACGGTCAGCTTTCTTAGCTGCCTTAGCCATACCTTTTTCGCGAAGCAATTCGATTGCTTTTTCGATATCACCTTCAACTTCAACCAATGCTTTCTTAGCGTCCATAACACCAGCACCAGATTTTTCACGCAACTCTTTAACAAGTTTAGCTGTAATTTCTGCCATTTTGATTCTCCTATATTTTTTAAAAATAGGAGAGCCGGGCTAAGCCCCGCCCTCCTAGGTAATGATTACTTATTTGAATTAAGCGTTGTCGCCTTCTACAACTTCAACGATTTCTTCGATTGAGTCAGCTTGAGCTTCTGAAGCTGCAAATTCAGCTTCAACTGCTGTCGCGTCTTCGCCTTGACGACCTTCGATGATAGCGTCAGCCAATTTAGCTGTAATCAATTTAACCGCGCGGATAGCGTCATCGTTAGCTGGGATGATTACATCGATATCATCTGGATCAGTGTTTGTGTCAACCATCGCTACAACTGGGATACCCAATTTTTTAGCTTCTTTAACAGCGATTTGTTCTTTATGTGGGTCAACTACGTACATTACATCTGGGATACGAGGCATATCTTCGATACCACCCAAGAATTTTTCAAGACGTGCACGTTGTTTGTTAAGAAGTGCAACTTCTTTCTTAGGAAGAACATCAAAGATTCCTTCTTCTTCCATACGTTTGATTTCTTTCAAACGAGCGATACGTTTTTGGATAGTTCCCCAGTTAGTAAGAGTTCCACCCAACCAACGGTGGTTGATGTAGTATTGACCTGAACGTTCTGCTTCCTCTTTAACAGCGTCAGCAGCTTGTTTTTTTGTACCAACAAACAATACAACTGCATCGTTAGCTGCCGCATCACGCATGAAGTCGTATGCTTGGTCAGCGTATTTTACAGTTTGTTGCAAGTCGATAACATGGATTCCGTTACGCTCAGTGAAGATGTACTTAGCCATCTTAGGGTTCCAGCGACGAGTTTGGTGACCAAAGTGTACACCAGCCTCAAGAAGTTGTTTCATTGAAATTACTGCCATGAGTATTTCTCCTTTTTGTTTTTTTCCTCTTCTCGATTTCAACTTGCAAAACGACCCGAGGGCAACAGTTTCACAATTCATCAAGAATGAGTATTATCGTTTACACGACAAGGTTCATTCTACCACATTTTAGCCATATTTTCAAGTGATTTTGATAGATTTCGGTCTTGCTTTCGATAAAAAATAATAAAAGAGACTCAAATCGAGCCTCTTTATTTCATTCATTAGTTTGGATAGATATAAGTAACATAACCTTCAGAAGTTGTAGTTGGATTGAACCATCCACGTTTGTTACCGATTGTACGATCTCCACCATAGTTTGATTCTGATACTTGAATGCTAGTTGTTGATGAAACTGCTGTAACAACCGCTACGTGTCCATATCCACCGTCATTCCAACATGCAATCGCACCAACTTGTGGAGTTGATCCAGTACGGAATCCTGCAGCCGCTGCACTTGTAGCCCACTGCGCTCCGTTACCCCAGTAATCTCCAGCCCAAGGTGCTAATGTTTTAGCTCCCCAAGTACATTCACCAGTTGGATAACTTGAAGCATTTGTACTGTATGTTGGACGTTGTCTAGTAGGAGTCGGAGTAGGTGCTGGAGTAGGTGCTGGAGTGTAGCTTGAGTCCTCGTCGTCAGATGCTGATGCTGATGCTGACGCTGATGTAGATGTTGCTTGCACTTGAGCTGAGAAACTTGTGTTTCCAGAAGCAACAACTGATTGTTGTTGACTTGTTTGACGTGCTTTATAAGTTGCCTCTGCTTCAGCTGCTGCTTTCGCTTCTGCCTCTGCTGCTGCTTTTTGTTCCAACAAGGTAGCTTTCTCACCTTCTGCAGTAGCTTTCTCTGCAGCAAGGTTCAACTCAGCAACTTTTAACTCCGCCTGTTTTGTTGTCAATGTTTGTGCATCGTCAGCAAGCGTTTGTTGGTTCGCAATTACAGTATTGATTGCTTCATTATTTGCAACTTGTTTTTCCGAGATTGATTTTTTATCAGCTTTTTGTTGCTCTAACATTTTGTTGTTAGCTGATACAATCTCGCTCATAGCCGCAACACGGGAAATAGCTTCTGTAATTGATTTTGAATTTACAATTGTATTGATATAGCTAGTTGCAGCACCGTTTGTTTGTGCGCTACGTGCTTGTTTTTCCAAAGATTCATTACGAGCAACAATGTTCTTAGAAAGCTCTGTAATTTCTCCTTCAAGTTTTTTAGATTCCGCCTGTAGTGTTTCATTTTCAGCTTGCAAGTTTGTTTGCTGTGTTTGAATAGCTGTAACTTGCGTTTGGATTTCATCTACCTGTTTTTGAGCTTCTTTTTGTTGGGCTGTCAAGTCACTAATCTTACTATCTTGAGCAGCAATTTTTTCATCAGTTGTTTCAGCGTGAACAGTTGTTAACACCGACACTTGAGACACTAATACTGTACTTAATAAAAGTGACGCTAAGATTTTTTTCTTCATATTGTGTAGATACTCCTTCTATTTAAGACATTACTAGTATACCAAAAAAAGACATAATAAATATTACGCCTTTGTTACATTTTTATTTCTTTCTTATAGATAATATTTTTCAAAAATATACTGGAAAATCACCATCCACAAAAAGTTTAAAATCATTGATGGGACAAGACTGTAGACAATGAAAACTGGCATTGATTCTACTGTCAGTCCCATAGCAAGGGCCAGGAGATAACTACCCATATCAAATAGGAAGCTCATCACAACTATTGTTAACATTCTCGTCCAACGGTTCAACAAAGTCACACTATTAAACTTGTGAAGTGAGGCACCTATCAAGATAAATAAAAGTGTCGCAATTCCTATCAAGTGGAAAAAATAGATATCGTACACCAAACCTGCTATACAGCAATAAGCTAGATAGAAGTATTCTGATACCTCAATTGTCTCAAACAAGAGAAATAAAAACAGGAAATGACTGGCTAAGTGAAAATGTGGATAAAAGGATTCTACTAATTGACCAATATGTGCATCAATTAGCACAAGAAAAGGAAGTAAAAAGAAAATACCAACTTGTTTTAACAGTCTCATTGCTAATTCCCCACTAACTCTACCACATGAAGATTTTTAGTATCAGCACTTAACTTTACTGTTACCTCTCGTGTTAGATAATCACTGCTATGAGTTGTAGCAACAACCTCTCCAACAGGAATATCCTTAACATTAAAGTTTCCAAGTCCCCCTGTAGTCACCCTATCTCCAGCACTAATGTCGCTGTTACTGTTTAATTGACTAATTTTAAGAAGTTCGGTTTCTTTGTCATAACCAACGATAATTCCGTAAATTTCAGTAGAACCATGCAAGATTTTAACGGAAATTTTATCCGAATTTTCGGTATTTGTCAATAAGTTGACAGTCGTTGAATGATCCTCCACTTTTGAAACACTGCCAATCAAGCCCCCATTTGCAATGGCCAACATATTTTCAGAAGCACCCTTTGAACTTCCTGCATCTATCGTTAACTCTTGCTTCCAAAATACCGGTGAACGCGTAATTACATCTGCTGCTATGTTTTTTGTAGCCTGCAATTTTGACTTCATATCCAGCAACTGACGTAGTTGTTCATTTTCATTTTTTAAACTTTCTGATTGATTAGATTCTACCTCTAGTTGATAGAGCTGTTTTTTTAGACTTTCGTTTTCATTGTAAGTCCGCGTCAAATGTCCCAAATCTGATTTGAAAGTATCAAACCACTGAAAAGGTTTTTGAACAATTCTATCTACTAAGGAAATCCCATCTCCTAGTTTCGTCACAATAGCGCTTGAATAGGTTGTCACTAATAGTACAGAAACTGCCAGAACTGTGACAAAAACGATGATTAGATATTTTGATTTTTTAAAACGGTTCATATTCCTACCTTTATACTAAAAATCTGCTACTGTGAACTTCTTATCAATCCTACAAACCTGCTAAGATTTTAAGAAAAATAAGAAACATCCCAGTACCAAAATCACAAGAATTGCCAGTGTATCCTTTTGACTCCATCTCAACTGTCTATACTGACTTCTACCCTTTCCTCCCTGATAGCCACGTGCTTCCATGGCTATTGCCAATGAATCTGCACGCTTTAAGCTCGTCGCAAAAAGAGGAATTAAAATTGGAATCATAGCCTTTACTTTTTGAACGATGCTTCCCTCGCCAAAATCAACTCCACGAGCTTTTTGAGCATTCATAATTCTCGTCGTGTCATCCATCAGAGTTGGAACAAAACGCAAACTCATTGATAACATCAGACCAATTTCATGAACGGGAACTTTCACGCGTTTCAACGGTGCTAAAAGGGCTTCAACTGCAGCTGCCAGGCTCAAAGGCATGGTCGTTAAGGTTAGCAAGGTTGAAAAGAAAATAATCAACACAAAACGACAGAAAATGATTCCCGCTTGTTGCAAAGCATAATCCGTTATTCTTATAAAAGAAAACTCAAATAGGACATTTCCACTTGAAATGAAAAAGAGCTGAAAAAGAGTCGTAAAAGCAATTAAGAAAAACATGGATTTTAATCCCTGAACGAAAAATGAGAGGGAAACGCCTGACAAAGCAATAAATATACCTGTCGCTATAAACAGAATGAGATTGGTGAGGGGATTATTGGCCCAAAATACAATCAAAATCAGCAGGATCATGGCAAGCAATTTACTACGGGGATCCAAGCGATGAATGATGGAATCTCCTGGTATATAACGTCCTAAAATCATACTATCCATTTAGCGACTCCTTAAACTCCTCTATCTTGATTGGCAGTTTTTTAAAAGCTACACCCCTATCTGCCAAACGTTTACAAAAGGCTGTGATTTTAGGCACACCTAACTGTACTTTTTCCATAGAGGCTACATCTTGGAAAACTTCGCACGGTTTGCCACTTTTGACCAAACGCCCCTTTTCCATAACATAGACCTGATCAGCATATGCAGCTACATCATCCATCAAATGCGTTACCAAGACGATTGTCATTCCAGAAAGGTGGAGTTCTTTAAACAAGGTCATCAATTCTTTTCTGCCCAAAGGATCTAGCCCTGCTGTCGGCTCATCCAAAACCAAGACAGTTGGCTCCATGGCCAGCATACCTGCTATAGCCACACGTCTCATTTGGCCACCCGAAAGTTCAAAAGGACTGCGCTCAAAGAGTGACTCATCGATACCTACCAAGGCTAACTTTTCACGCGCAATTTTCTTGGCTTCTTCCTCAGAAACTCCAAAATTTTGTGGTCCAAACGCAACATCTTTCAAAACAGTTTCTTCGAAAATCTGATTTTCAGCAAATTGAAAAACTAAACCGACTTGCTTTCGAATCTGGCGAATTTCTTTATTGGTTGATGTAGGGGTAATGACGGTATCAAAAACTCGAACAGAACCCTTGCTTGGAAGCAATAGGCCATTTAAAAGCTGTAAGATCGTTGATTTCCCACTACCTGTATGTCCTATCAAAGCAGTATAGGAGCCGTCCTCAATCGTCAAGGAAACATCAGCCAAGGCTGATGAAGATAGGGGAGTCCCCTCTTGATAGGTAAAGCTCACATTTTCTAGAGTAATTCCCATAACTTGTCCTCTAGCTCTCCTTCTGTCAAATAGCCATCCGGCAACTGATAACCAGTCTCTCTCAAAGATTCTCTCAATTGATTAGCAAAAGGCTCATCTAACCCTATCTGGTCAAGGTCATCCCGAGAAAAAAGTTCTCTTGGGCTGCTGGTTGACTCCACTTGGCCTTTTTTCATGACCAAGACACGGTCACTCATCGCAACTTCCTCTAAATCATGTGTAATGGAGACGACTGTCATCTGGTGGTCTTTTCGAATTTCTTGAACTGTCTGAATCAGTTCTCTTCGTCCCTCAGGATCCAACATACTTGTAGCCTCATCCAGAATTAAAATAGCTGGCCTCAGGGCAACAACTCCCGCAATAGCCACCCGCTGTTTTTGTCCACCAGATAAACGAGCTGGTTCTCTTTTCTTAAAGTCCAGCATCCCTACCAACTCCAAAGATTCAGCCACTCTCTTCTTCATTTCTTCACGAGGGAGTCCCTGATTTTCTAAACCAAAGGCAACATCATCTTCAACAGTCGCGCCCACAAACTGGTTATCTGGATTTTGAAAAACCATACCAATTTGACGGCGTAAGTCCCAAACATTCTCAGAGGACAGCAATTGCCCATCTATCCAGATTTCCCCAGACTCTGCTTCAAGCAATCCATCAATCAAACGGATAGTTGTCGATTTTCCACTCCCATTATGACCTACAATCGAAAGCCATTCTCCCTGTTTCACGTGAAACGAGACATTATTAACATCATAATGATCCTGGTCTTCCTTGTAACGAAAAGACAGATTTTTTACTTCAATAATCGATTTCATTTCGAACCAAATGTCCCTTTGAATACATGAGCGCTACCCTTGAAATAATCATAACCAGAGTAGATAGTGAAAAACAAAGCGATATAAAGCAACAGCTGACCAATTAAATTCCAATGTAAGAGCAAAAAGATAATAGCAAACATCTGACTAAAGGTCTTGATTTTCCCTGGCATCGCTGCTGCTAGAACTGTCCCTCCCGTCTCAACAAGCAACAAACGCAAGCCTGTCACCGCAAGTTCACGACAGATGATAATAGCAACAACCCAAGCTGGAGCCATACCTAACTCAATCAACATGATAAAAGCTGACATAACCAACAGCTTATCAGCCATCGGATCTGCAAATTTTCCAAAATTGCTGACTACATTCCATTTACGAGCAAGGTAGCCATCAAGATAATCCGTTATACTAGCAACTGCAAAGATGATCGCTGCCAGCAAATGACTGCCTTGTGAATGGCCCAAAGTCAAAATAAGAATAAAGAGAGGTATAAAGAGAATTCTACCAATAGTTAATACATTAGGAATTTGTTCTTTTTTCATTGATTTTTCCTTAATCTGTAGTAAATGTAAGTGTTACAGTTCCAGTCTGAGTTGTCAGCTTCGAAGTATCAATCGTTTGATTGTCCACAGTCACAGTAACTCCCTTCACTACACCTAAAGTAATGGTAACGGGATTCTTAGTTGAAACTGTTGTTTTTGCATTCTTATTGTCTGCGGATAGTGTCACACCACCCTCCAGCTCACTTCCTGAAACACTTACCCAGCTAGTTGTATCTGAAACTGCTAGTTGAACAGTAGCGGTTTCCTTACTCGTTTTATACCGAGCTTCAATGCGGTTTCCTTCGCCTGACACTGTAATAGTTGATTCCGTAGTAGAAGACGAGCTAGACGTCTGACTACTAGAAGATGAACTAGATGAGGTTGTTGAACTAGTTGAGCTCACAACACTATAATTAGCTGAAGAAGGGCTTGGCTGAGTTTGGATGTAGTTCCAGACATAGTAAGTCACAAAAATTAAAATGGACAAAGCAAATAGAACGAAATAAAACAAGGGGAGATAAGACGTTTTTTTCTTATTTGACCGTCTGCGACCAGACAAGTCTTCTTCATCGACATCTACCTCTTCATAAGTGATCATACTACCTGAATCATAGGCATCCAAAACAATTCTTTCATCTAACTCTACTGCCCAAGCATATTTTCTTAAAAAAGAACGAGCATAGAAGGTACTAGGAAGTTGATCAAAATCATCTGCTTCCATAGCTTCTAGAAAATGCAACTGAATTTCAGTTTTTTCCTGCAATTCTTCTAAACTCAATCCCTGGTTAATTCTAGCTAAACGTAGAACCTCGCCAATTGTTTTTTTTCTCATACGTACCATTCCTTCTTTCTAGTATTAGTCATCTTTTAAGCTGGAAAGATTGTAAAATCAACTAGATCACCATTATCAATCAAACGATGCCCAGCCTCTAGAACATCCTCCAAAGTAATTTCCTGTAAAATTTTCGGAAAATCAAAAATTGTTTCTCCGCGATCCATCGGATCGTATTGAGTTGCAATAAATTCCAAGGAGTTCATGCTACTGAAAAATTCCCCAAACATCTCACTCTTAACAAGATCTAAATGTTCCTCTGTAATATCCGTATCACTACTAAACTGACGAATCGCTTTCCGAAATTGATGCGACAGAGAAACAGGCTCTTTGGTATCCATTGTCAATATCACAAAATGAAAGCGACTGTTGACTTCAACCTCAAGTGACAATGACGCATCTAACTTCCCAGTCTCATATAACTTTTGAAAACGATCAGAAGTCCAACCAAACATCATCGTAAATAGTAATTTCAATAAAATATTGTAACGATAAGACTCAGCTTCTGTTATTTGCCCATTACCTCTAATCGCAACAGCAAGTTTGGGTGAAGAAACTTCCATCCGAAGACTATCTGTTTGCTTCACAGACTGCAAGGGTAGTTTCTCTTTTGAAACGGTAAACTGTTCTAAAGTCTTCTTTTCCTTTTTCGAAAAGTATTCCTCAACAACTTTTACATCAATATTTCCAACTAAAAACAGTGACATGTTGACAGGTTTGTAAAAGTCAGTAAAGTTCTCTTTTAAATTTGAAACTTGAATATCAGAAATTGATTTTTCACTTCCAACTATATCTGTTGCTAAAGGAGTATCAGGATAAAGGTTGGCTAATGTTGCAAAAAACAAGCGTGAATCTGGATCATCTTGGTACATTTCTCGTTCTTGCTGGATAATATCCTGTTCCCTTAAAACTGATTCTTCTGTAAAATGAACATCTCCGACTAACTCATCTAGCAAATCTAAATTCTCTAATAGATGGTCAATTGTTGAAAAAAGATAGCTGGTCTTAGTAAAGCTTGTAAAGGCGTTACTGTCCGCACCTAATCGAGTAAAAGCAGCCATTATATCCTCAGAATTTTCTCTTTCAAACAATTTATGTTCAAGAAAATGTGCAATTCCTGCTGGATGATGACGTAAACCTTTTTCCAAGCTTGTATAAGTTGCATCTACAGAACCAAATTGAACCGTTACAATCCCATAAACCTCATTGAAATCTTGCTTAGGGAGTAAAGAAACTGTCAATCCATTTGACAATTGTGTTTTGTAGACTGTTTCCTTTACAGCAGGATAGTATTTTTCTTCAAAAGTAACCTTTGTCATTCTACTCCTTCCATAAAGTAAATCGCTTGTAACTTCAAACCATTGGCAACTTTACATACAGCTTCTTTATCAACATTCTCTAATTTTGCCACCAATCGATCAATGTCAAAGCTTGATTTTCCAAATAGAGCATTCAAATAGACTCTTTCAACTAGGGTCTGTTGATTATCTTGAGCCATCAACAAAGATCGTCGAATCATCTCCTTTGTTTGTTCAAGTTCAAAATCTGTAAAGTTACCCTTTTTCAGATCTAGCAATTGATGATTCATCATTTTTCTAGCCTGATTTCGATTTTCTCTATCAATACCCGCATACATCCTTAACAGACCACTAAATAAATCCAATTGACTAGAGACTGTATAGGCTATTCCAGCATTTTCACGAACGTTTGTAAAAAGTTTCGAATGTGCAAATTCACCCAACAAACCATTCATAACAAGCATGGGCAGATGCTGAACATCACCATATTTTATAGGAGAATGATAGCCCATTTCCAAAATGGATTGCCCAACATTCCTCTGAACCATTCCCTCTCTTAGGACATTCGAATAAGATTGATGGTACTGGATAGTGACGTCGTTCTCTCTAGCTGTAAAGGGTAATGACTTCAGCGATTCTGTGATTTCTACTTCATTAAAATCACCTAAGAAAAAGAAATCAATACGATCATTCTTCAGAGCATTTTGAAAGCACGTGTAGCTACTTTCTGGAGACTCATTTGAAATGCTATTTCGTAAATCACTGTATCTCAATTGAAGACGCTCATCATGGAAGAACAAGCTATCCAACTCCTTATGAGCAAAATAAAATGAATCATCCATATCAGTAGCTAGACTAGCCAATAACTGTTTTCTTTCAATTTCAAATAAAGCTGGCTCAAAAGCACCATCTTGAGCTAAGGGAGCAAATAAAGTCTGTTTTACTAATTCCAAAATTCGAGAAGTCAAGACATTTTTTTTACTCAAGAACTCATCTCGCACGTAGGTAAATGTTAAGTCAAGAATATGTGCTTGTCCTCTACGATAAGCACTTGTGGAAATATCTGTTCCATATAAACTTGCCAAGTATCTGCGAAATGCTTGTAATGTGGGATAAGCTTGATTTGCCGTCTCCAACATACTCGCACTTAACATGCGTCCTGCTATTGTCTCAAGAGATAAGGGAGCAGTAAAACGAATAGTGATTTTATTTGTTTTAAACTTTTTGGATTGAACAAAATGTGCTGAAATTCCAGGCACTAATTCCATACCTTACCTCCTTACATATAGAGTTCTATTATACCACGAAAATCAAAATTTTTCTTGTTCTCTTTATAGCTTTAAAGAGTAAAACCGTTTTTATTTCAGCTAACTTTCCTTCAGCTATTTCAAGGAAAATATGGTATAATACCAAAGATTGAGGTGAATTATGGAATACAAATTATTTGAAGAATTTATTACGCTCCAAGCCCTCCTAAAAGAACTTGGAATTATACAAAGCGGTGGTGCTATCAAATCCTTTTTAATAGATCATCAAGTTTACTTTAATGGCGAGTTAGAAAGTAGACGTGGGAAAAAAATCCGTATTGGAGATACGATTGATATTCCTGATTTAAAGATTGACATCACCTTGACACAACCAAGTTTAAAAGAGCAAGAAGAGTATCAAGCAGATAAGATTGAGAAAGAGCGAATTGCTAAACTTGTCAAAGAGATGAATAAAGGTATCAAGAAAGAAAAACAAAAAACTTCTTCATCGCCTAAAACCAAACAAGTTCCACGTTTTCCAGGAAGATAACCATGTGGCTCCAACATTTAACAATTAAAACCTTTCGAAACTACAAAGAGGCAAAAATTGATTTCAATCCAAAATTAAATGTCTTTCTAGGTCAAAATGCACAAGGAAAAACCAATATTCTAGAAGCAATCTATTTTTTAGCCTTAACACGTAGTCATCGGACTCGTACAGATAAAAATCTCATTCATTTTGATAACGAGCAACTCCATCTTTCTGGCTTGCTACAGAAGAAAACAAGCTCTATCCCTCTAGAAATTGATTTAACGCCAAAAGGGCGTGTGACTAAGGTCAATCACTTAAAACAAGCGCGCCTATCAGACTACATCGGACATATGAATGTTGTCCTCTTCGCACCTGAAGATCTCCAGCTAATTAAGGGAGCACCTTCTGTCCGTCGAAAATTTATAGACATCGAACTGGGACAAATTAAACCAATCTACTTGTCAGACTTGTCAAACTACAACCATATACTCAAGCAGAGAAATACCTACCTAAAATCTAGTCAGAAGATTGATGAAACATTTCTGTCAGTATTAGATGATCAGTTAGTAGAGTATGGTTGTCGCGTCATAAAGCATCGGATAAAATTCATTAAAGACTTAGAGAAATTTGGTCAAAAAAAACACTTAGAAATTTCAAATAAATTAGAAGAGTTGTCAATATCTTATCAATCATCTGTCAACTTCACTGATGACGAACAGCTAACAAATTCTTTTAAAATTGCTTTGGAGAAAAGCAGATCCAGAGACTTATTTAAAAAGAATACTGGAGTTGGCCCTCATCGAGATGACATTGCTTTTTATATCAATGGAATGGATGCTAGTTTTGGAAGCCAAGGTCAACATCGTAGTCTTGTACTTTCTATCAAACTAGCAGAGATTGAGCTAATGGAAAGTATTACCAACGAGTCTCCGATACTACTGCTTGATGATGTTATGAGTGAACTTGACAATACACGGCAACTAAAATTACTAGAAACCATCTCTCAATCTATCCAAACCTTTATTACAACAACAAGTTTAGACCACTTACAAAACTTACCAGAAAATCTTAGTATTTTCAACATCCAAAACGGTAAAATTTCTGTAAATTAACATTGACAACATTGTAAACAAAAAGAACTCCTGAAAATCAGGAGTTCTTTTTTACTACTTACATGGAGTAGTTTGGCGCTTCATTAGTGATTTGTACATCATGAGGATGGCTTTCTTTTAGACCAGCCCCAGACATTTCAATAAATTGAGCATTGTCGTGTAGTTCTTTAAGGTTAGCTGCACCACAGTAACCCATACCAGAGCGAATACCTCCAATCATTTGGAAGACAATATCAGCTGCTGCTCCTTTATAGGCAACACGGCCTTCAATTCCTTCTGGAACAAGTTTGTTTGCTTCATTGACAGAACCTTGGAAGTAACGGTCACTTGAACCTTTCTTCATTGCAGCGATTGATCCCATACCACGGTAGGTCTTAAACTTACGTCCTTGGAAGATTTCCGTTTCACCTGGTGCTTCGTCTGTTCCAGCAAACATTGATCCAAGCATAACTGCATTCCCACCTGCAGCAAGGGCTTTTACAATATCTCCAGAGTACTTGATTCCACCATCAGCAATGATTGTTTTACCATATTCACGCGCAACTGCTGCTGCATCATAGATTGCTGTCACTTGTGGAACACCAACCCCTGCAATCACGCGAGTGGTACAAATAGAACCTGGTCCGATACCGACTTTGACAACATCTACACCTGCATCATAAAGAGCACGCGCACCTTCAGCAGTGGCAATATTTCCAGCAATCAAAGTGCGGTCTGGGAAGTGAGCACGAATTTCAGCGATTTTACGTAGAACACCAGCAGAGTGACCATGGGCAGTATCAATAACAATGGCATCCGCTCCTGCTTCAAAAAGGGCTTCGGCACGTTCAAATGTATCTGAAGTAACACCTACTGCACCTGCAACTAAGAGACGACCAAACTCATCTTTAGCAGCATTTGGAAACTCAATCACTTTTTCAATATCTTTGATAGTAATCAAACCAGAAAGACGACCTTCTTCATCAACCAAAGGAAGTTTTTCAATACGGTGTTCTTGAAGAATGCTTTCAGCTGTTGCAAGATCTGTACCAACAGGAGCAGTAACAAGATTTTCACTAGTCATATGGTTTGAGATTGGCTGATTGTAATCTGAAATAAAGCGAAGATCTCGGTTTGTTAGAATACCAACCAATTTACGATTTTCAAGTGTCTCCACAACTGGAACACCACTGATACGGTAACGTCCCATCAGTTCATCTGCTTCAGCAATCGTGTGTTCTGGAGTCAAGAAGAATGGATCAATAATAACACCATTTTCAGAACGTTTTACCTTGCGAACTTCATCCGCCTGTTGCGCAATAGACATATTTTTATGGATTACTCCAAGACCACCCGCACGAGCAATGGCAATAGCCATTTGACTTTCTGTGACTGTATCCATGGCGGCTGTTATAATTGGGATATTTAAAGTCAGATTATCTGCCAATTTTGTTGTTAAATCTGCATCATTAGGCAAC
Organism: Streptococcus oralis; assembly: GCF_023109005.1. Taxonomy (GTDB): domain Bacteria; phylum Bacillota; class Bacilli; order Lactobacillales; family Streptococcaceae; genus Streptococcus; species Streptococcus oralis_BU. The sequence continues at coordinate 18,137 of NZ_JALDTU010000011.1, forward strand.
ACATGACTTTCTGCTGGAATGAGCAATACATCATCAAAGGTAAAACCTTTTTTTAAAAATTTAGTATCCCAATTAGACATTAAAGTTTCCTCTTTTCTTTCTTTTTGAGCTTGACTCTTTTTGTATTGTATCTATCATACCATTCTATGAAAATTTGTCAATTATATTTATGGTAGAAATCATAAAAAAACTATCCCTGTGATCCTATGGAAGAGATAGTTTTACGATTCATATTTTATCTATAATTTAAAATAATTTAGTCCCATTGCTCCCTTAACTTCAGATAGAGTTTGCCCTGCAACCTCACGCGCTTTCTCACTCCCTTTTTGAAGCATATTGTACACTTCTCCCATATCCTTAGCAAATTCGATACGGCGCTCACGAATAGGGCCAAGTTCCCGTTCTAATATTTCAAGTAGATAACGTTTCGTCTTCACATCACCAAGGCCACCACGTTGATAATGTTCTTTCATATCCGCAATTTCTTGAGCATCTTCTGGACGACCAAACACATCTAGATAATGGAAAACCATGTTTCCTTCAATCTTACCTGGATCCTCAACCCGAATGTGGTCTGGATCAGTATACATGCTCATGACTTTTTTACGCAAAGTATCCGCATCATCTGCTAGATAAATACCATTATTAAGGGATTTAGACATTTTAGCATTTCCATCTAAACCAGGCAAACGCCCTGCTCTCTCATTTTCTGGATAAACACCTTCCGGCTCCACCAAGACCTCACAATTATAAGCATGATTAAAGGAACGAACAATCTCGCGAGTTTGCTCAATCATTGGTTTCTGATCTGTCCCAACAGGAACATAATTAGCCTTGAAGGCAGTAATATCTGCTGCTTGCGCAATCGGATAAACCAAAAATCCCGTCGGAATACTTTCTCCAAACCCTTTTTGAGCAATCTCTGTTTTTACTGTCGGATTCCGTTCCAAACGAGCTAGTGATACCAAATTCATATAGTACATAGACAGCTCAGCCAACTCTGGAATCTGGCTTTGAATAAAGATAGTTGATTTACTTGGATCCAATCCAACTGCTAAATAATCCAAGGCAACATTCCCAATCGATTCTACAATCGTTTGAGGGTCTTTGGCGTGATCTGTCAATGCTTGTTGGTCCGCCAAAAAAACAAACATCTCATACTTGTCTTCTTCCTGAAGTAATACTCTGTTTTTAAGACTCCCAACATAATGTCCAATATGCAGTTTTCCTGTTGGGCGATCTCCTGTTAAAATAATGGGTTTCGTCATTTTTTTCTCCTTCGAAATGGTCTCTTCAATTATAGCATTTTTTTGTTAAAATAACAGAAAATTATTAAAATCAAACAACTAACTCTTTGTAAACAAACCTGTAAACTTAATTGACATAAAATTGACAAACAAAAATTTGAATATTTCTCTCTTTTCTAGTAGAATAAATGTATTACATATTATAGGAGAAAAACATTGCTTACAGTATCTGATGTTTCACTACGTTTTAGTGATCGCAAACTTTTTGATGATGTCAATATCAAATTTACAGAAGGAAATACATACGGATTGATTGGTGCTAATGGTGCTGGGAAATCTACATTCTTAAAAATCTTAGCTGGTGATATCGAGCCAACAACTGGTCACATCTCTCTTGGTCCAGATGAACGTCTCTCTGTTCTCCGTCAAAATCATTTTGACTATGAAGATGAGCGAGTTATTGATGTCGTTATTATGGGAAATGAAAAACTTTACAACATCATGAAAGAAAAAGACGCCATTTACATGAAGGAAGATTTTTCAGATGAAGATGGTGTTCGTGCAGCCGAACTCGAAGGTGAATTTGCTGAACTTGGAGGTTGGGAAGCAGAAAGTGAAGCGTCTCAACTACTTCAAAACCTAAACATTCCAGAAGAATTGCACTATCAAAACATGAGCGAATTAGCTAATGGTGAAAAAGTGAAGGTTCTCCTTGCTAAAGCCTTATTTGGTAAACCTGATGTTCTTCTTTTGGACGAGCCAACCAATGGTTTAGATATCCAATCGATTACTTGGTTAGAAGACTTCTTGATTGATTTTGATAACACCGTTATCGTAGTATCCCACGACCGTCACTTCTTAAACAAAGTGTGTACTCATATGGCCGACCTTGACTTTGGAAAAATCAAACTCTATGTCGGAAACTACGACTTCTGGAAGGAATCTTCTGAGCTTGCTGCTAAATTGCTAGCAGACCGTAATGCTAAGGCAGAAGAAAAAATTAAGCAATTGCAAGAATTCGTTGCTCGCTTCTCTGCTAATGCTTCTAAATCAAGACAAGCAACGTCTCGTAAAAAAATGCTTGACAAGATTGAACTAGAAGAAATTGTGCCATCTAGTCGTAAATACCCATTTATCAACTTTAAAGCAGAACGTGAGATTGGTAATGATCTCTTGACAGTAGAAAATTTAACTGTAAAGATTGATGGCGAAACTATCCTAGACAATATTAGTTTCATCTTGCGTCCAGGTGATAAGACAGCTCTTATTGGACAAAATGACATCCAAACGACTGCATTAATTCGTGCAATTATGGGTGACATCGACTATGAAGGAACTGTCAAGTGGGGAGTTACTACTAGCCGTTCTTACTTGCCAAAAGACAACTCGGCTGATTTTGCAGGAGGAGAGTCAATCCTTGACTGGCTGCGTCAATTTGCAAGTAAAGAAGAAGATGACAATACCTTCCTACGTGGTTTCCTTGGTCGTATGCTCTTTTCTGGAGATGAGGTTAACAAACCTGTAAACATCTTGTCAGGGGGAGAAAAAGTACGTGTCATGCTTTCAAAACTTATGCTCTTGAAATCAAATGTCCTTGTACTTGATGATCCAACAAATCACTTGGACTTGGAATCTATCTCAAGCTTGAACGATGGATTGAAAAACTTTAAAGAATCAATCATCTTTGCTAGTCATGATCACGAGTTCATTCAAACTTTAGCAAACCATATCATTGTTTTGTCTAAGAATGGCGTCATTGATCGTATCAATGAAACCTATGATGAATTCCTAGAAAATGCAGAAGTACAAGCAAAAGTCAAAGACCTTTGGAAAGACTAAATAAGACTTCAAAACTCAGTTGGGTTAACCAACTGAGTTTTCTATCATTCTACGAGGTAACATGAAATCATTTTTAAAAACATATTGGACGTATTTTATTTCTTTCATCATTCCTGTAGTGATTATGTCTGGAGTATATCTATCTCAAGGTATCTACTGGAATAGTGATACATCCCCACTATTAGGAGACGGTTTTCATCAATACGTTATTTTTGATGTGGCTTTACGGAATATTCTACATGGAAATGGTAGTTTCTTTTACACCTTTACAAGTGGCCTCGGACTGAGTTTCTATGCTCTATCTAGTTATTACTTAGGTAGCTTTCTTTCACCCCTAGTTTACTTTTTTAATCTGTCAAATATGCCAGATGCTGTTTATCTGACCACTCTATTAAAATTTGGATTGATTGGCCTGTCAACCTTCTTTAGTTTGAATAGATTATTTAAAGATATTCCAAAATTTTTAAAACTTGCCTTATCTACTTCCTATGCTCTGATGAGCTTCACTGCTAGTCAGTTAGAGATAAAAACCTGGCTAGATGTTTTTATCTTGATTCCTTTAATTATAACTGGTTTACACCTACTTATAACACAAAAGAAGCGCCTACTATACTTTACAAGTCTGTCAATCTTGTTTATTCAAAATTATTATTTTGGGTATATGACAGCATTGTTTCTTATTTTCTGGTATCTCTGCCAAATTTCTTGGGACTTTAAAACTCGAAAATCATCTTTTCTTGATTTTGTTGTTACCTCCTTTTTAGCTGGAATGGCTAGTTTGATTATGACTCTTCCTACACTGTTTGATTTACAAACTCATGGTGAGAAGTTGACTACCATCACAAAATTAAAGACAGATAGTAGCTGGTATCTGGATATTTTCGCAAAACAATTCATTGGATCTTTTGATACAACTAAGTATGGATCTATACCAATGATTTTTGTTGGATTGCTTCCTTTTATTTTGACCATTCTATTTTTCACAATAAAATCCATTAAGTTTCACGTGAAACTTACCTATGCAATTTTCTTTACTTTTTTAATAACAAGCTTTTACATAGAAGCCCTCGATTTATTTTGGCAAGGGATGCATACCCCAAATATGTTTTTGCATCGCTATGCTTGGATTTTTTCCACTCTGTTAATTTATACTGCAGCAGAAGTCTTAAATCGTCTGAAAGAACTGAAGCTATGGAATCTATTTGTCTCACTTTTTCTGGTACTAACAGGATTTTTGGCTACTGTCTATTTTAAATCACACTATTCTTTTTTAACTGATTTGAATATCCTACTCACTCTTGAATTTCTTCTAGTTTATGCTCTTTTACTTCTTGCAGTCATTAGAAAATTTATCTCTGTAAATCTATTTGCAATTCTTTTGTCTTTATTTATAATAGCTGAGATAATCTTAAATGCTTCATCTCAAATGGAAGGAATAGCTAAAGAATGGGCCTTTGCTTCTCGTAGCGCCTATAATAGAGATATCACTGCTATGGAATCCATTCTAAACCAAATTGACAATCCGTTTACACGTACTGAGAAACTGCAAATTCAGACAGGCAATGATAGTATGAAATTTAACTACAATGGAATCTCTCAATTCTCGTCTGTACGAAATCGTTCAGCTAGCAATAGTTTGGACAAACTTGGATTCAAATCCTCTGGAACCAACCTCAATCTCCGTTATGCCAATAATAGTCTTTTAGCAGACAGTTTATTTGGAATCCAGTACAATATTTCTGAAACTTCACTTGATAAGTATGGTTTTCAAGAGATTTATCAAAAGGATCATTTAACCTTATATAAAAATCAACTCTCTTTACCCATTGCCTTTGCCACACAATCTATTTACACAGATGTAAACTTTAACAATCACACTCTAGATAATCAAGCTTTATTTATAAACCAGCTTGCTAATCTCAACTTAGATTACTTTTCCCAAATAGCATATGATAAAACAGATACTTCAGATGGTTTAACGAGCATCACAGGTTCTGCGAATGAAGATGCAAAGATTGATTATCAAATTGAGGTTCCTCAAAATAGCCAAGTCTATCTCTCTTTTTCAAATCTTCATTTCACAAACGATAAACAAAAGAAAGTTGACATCCTTGTCAATGGTGAAAAAAAGACTTTTACAACTGACAATACCTTTAACTTCTTTAATTTGGGTTATACTGAGAAACAAAAAACTTTCAATATCAGTGTTAGCTTACCTGGAAATTCTCAGGTATCATTTGAATCTCCAGCCTTCTATCGTTTAGATACCCAAGCTTTAACAGAAGCAATTCAAAAGATTAAAGAACAGCCTGTAGAAGTATCTACCTCTAAAAATAAAGTCTTTGCTACATATGAAGTAAAACAAGATACCTCTATTTTCTTTACTATTCCTTATGACAAAGGTTGGTCTGCATACCAAGATGGAAAAAAACTTGAAATCAAGCAGGCTCAAACTGGTTTTATGAAAGTTGATGTTCCAAAAGGAAAAGGCACCATTACACTTTCCTTTATTCCCAATGGTTTTGTTATTGGAGCAGTCTGCTCAGTAACTGCCCTTCTTCTTTTTGGGATCTATAATCACAGACGAAATTTATCTAAGACAGAAAAAGATTGACCAAGGGATTGGTCAATCTTTTTAATCTTCTTCTTTCTTAGGTTGATAAGCTAACATACCTAAAGCAGTAAAGAAAGCTAGAGTTATAATAAGGAAAATCACTTGGTGATGAATATTTCCTGTCATAGAGATTGTTTGTCGTAAACCTGATACAGAGTAACTCATTGGTAACCATGGATTGACACCCTTAAAGAAATCATTTGTCAAAGCAAGTGGATAAGTCCCTGCACTTGATGCTAACTGTAATAATAGTAAAATAAGAGAGAAGAAAGCTCCTATACGGCTATTCCAAGTTGTTAAAGCTGTCACCATAGACATGAAAGCTAAACTTGTGATTATAATTAGAATCAAGGTTCTCATCTCATGGTTCGCAGTCAATCCAATAAGATGGACACCTCCATAAACTAAAACACCTGCTAAGACAGCTATAATCCCATTTATTTCAGAGCGAGACTTCAACCAAGCCCAACGACTCTCTGGATGACGCCCAGAAGGCAACTTAGCAAAAATCATATTAGTAGATATAGCAGCAACAAAAAGAGCAACTGATATCATATAAGGAGCCATGGCAATCCCATTTACAGGAACTTGGTCATTGTCTGTTTTTGAGAGAACTAGAGGATTAGATAATGTTTCTGCATTTTCAGATTCTGTTGATGCTGATTTGAGTTGATTATTAGCATTGCCTAATCCTTGTCCTAATGAATCAACTCCTGTCTGTAAATCTTCAAGACCAGAGGTTAAGCTTGTTCCACCATCTGCTAGTTTTCCAGCACCGTCTGCAATCTTCATAGCACCACTTCCTAGTTGAGATGCTGCAGAAAGTAACTGTGTTAATTTATCTGTTAATTGACTAGAGCCAAATTGTAATTTAGTGAGACCTGCTATTAGATCTGGGCTCTTATTATTCAATTGAGCAGAACCAGATGACAAACTTTCTATACCTGATACTAATTCTGGAGCTTTCCCAGCTAACGCATCTACTCCAGCTGTCAAGGTTGATGTATTTTGTGCCAACTCACTTGATCCAGAAACTAATTGATCTAGACTAGTTGTTAAACTTGTATTTTTTTGACTTAGTTGATTAGCGCCTATAGAAATTGTGTCCAGTCCTTTAGTATAGTTTACAACTCCTTTTTCAATTGACTGACTTCCAGGAACTAACTGATTGTCTACAGTAGTTTGCAATTTTGTAAATTCATTTGACAATGTTGTCAAGAAGCTAGATGCTACAGGTAAGAGTTGATTTGCTTTCGTCTGTACATCAGATAGATTAGTTACTTGTTGTTCTGAATTCTCTATACTTTCTTTCAATCCTCCTACTGTTGTTAAAATTGTTTTTGCTGATTCAATAGTAGAATTAGAATTTTTAGAAATAGCTTCTATCAGTTCTTTCTTTTGTTCCTCTGTGAGAGATTGATAAGTAGCTGTTGATTGAAGTTTAGCAATAGTTTTCTCTTGTTCTGTCTGACTTTTGGTCACAATATCCTGAGCAAGAGTTGTTAGATTTTGCAAAGCTTCTGACAATGTACCTTTCAGTTGAGTATTATCTGACATTGTAAGAGCTTGTAGTGTTTTATTTAGTTCTCCTAGACTAGTTGCCAATTGAGTTATTTGTTCATTCTGTTGAGATGAGGAATTCAGTTGATTTGAAATTTCTTTAATACCAGTATTTAATTGCTCCATTCCATCTCTTAGTGCATCTGATTGATTTGATAATTGACTTGTTCCATTAGAAAGTTTTTCTACACTACTTGTATAAGCATTTACACCAACTGAAAATTGATTGAGACCTGTATCCAATTGTGAAACCCCACCTGTATAGGACTTTATACCTGTATTCAGCTGATTTACACCTGCCACCAATTCAGGAGTTCTTGAGGCCAATTGACCAAGTCCAGTGTCAACCTGTGAAACTGCATTTGTATAACTTTGTAAACCACTATTAAAAGTTCCTAAACCAAGATGTAATTGCTCTATGGCAGATACATAGGCAGACAATCCCTTTGTAAATTGATTAGCTCCATTTGAAAAAGTTACACTTGAGTTAGCTAGAGTATTGAGATTTGTCGTCAATGTTTGACTTCCTTTTGCTAACTGATTAGTTCCATTAGCCAGTTGCTCACTTCCATCAGCTGCTTTATTTATCCCAAACTTCAAGTCACTCATTTTTTGAAATAGTGCCTTGGTGTATGTTTCAGTTACATTCGTAGAGACGGTTTGTTTTAATTGTGTCATTGCAGAATCACTCATCTTACTTGCAATAAAGCTACGGCCACTTGAAGTTTGATAATCAATTTGCATCTGTTCAGGGTGATTTGTTAGGATCGAGGTAGCTTTTTCAGATAAATCACTTGGTAAAGTCACTACCATATAGTATTCGCCATCATCTAGTCCCTTTTTCCCCTCTTCTTCATTGACAAAATGAAAATCTAAAGTCTTATTTTCTTTTAAATTAGACACCATGTCTTTTCCTATAGCCATCGTATTTCCATTATAAGAAGCTTCCTTATCATTATTAACAACTGCTACAGGTAACTCCGATACTTGACCATATGGATCCCACATTGACGATAAAAATATGATATTGTATAAAGCTGGAATGAGAGAAATTCCTATCATTACAATAATGAATGTCGGTTTTTTAAAAATTGCTTTCCATTCTTTAAACATATTTCCTCCTTTTTTAAACATATTGTCTAAATTTTTGATATAATAGATTATACATTAAAAAATCTAAATTACAAGATAAAAAATATTTTTTTAGACATATAGTCTAAATTGTTCATAAGGAGAAACTATGAAAGAAAGTAACAAACGATTAAAAACAAAGAGAAATATTGAAAATGCCATGGTTCAATTATTGATGGATCACCCCTTCGATCAAATTACTACAATTAAATTAGCAGAAAAAGCTGGAATTAGTCGTTCTAGCTTCTATACCCATTACAAGGATAAGTATGATATGATTGAACACTATCAAAGTAAGTTATTTCATACATTTGAGTATATCTTCCAAAAACATGCTCATCATAAAAAAGATGCCATTTTAGAAGTATTTGATTATTTAGAGTCTGAACCATTACTAGCTGCTCTTTTATCTGAAAATGGTACCAAAGAAATCCAAAATTTCTTAAGAAATAAGCTTCACATTATGCTTAGCACCGACCTTCAGAAACGCTTTATGAAATTACAACTCACTCCAATAGAATTAGAATACAGCAGTATTTATCTAACAAATGCCCTATTTGGTGTTTGCCAGACTTGGATTGCTCACGGAAAAAAAGAAAGTCCGCAAGAAATGACAGACTTCCTTATGAAAATGTTAGGTGATGTTAACTAAAAAAGAACACCATTGGTGTTCTTTTTTTATCTGACTCCGCCAGTAGGACTCGAACCTACGACATCATGATTAACAGTCATGCGCTACTACCAACTGAGCTATGGCGGATAAAATAGTCCGTACGGGATTCGAACCCGTGTTACCGCCGTGAAAAGGCGGTGTCTTAACCCCTTGACCAACGGACCATCTATCTGTAGCAGATATAACCATTATATCAATTTCTTACTTATTGTCAATCACTTTTTAGATTTTTTCTCTAGAATATCTTTCAATTTACGAACTTTCAAACGGGTAATGGGACAACGATGATCTTCATAAAAGACAACTTCTAAATTTTTTCGATCAATTTCTCTCACATTTCCCACATTGACAAGGAAAGATTTATGGGAGCAATAAAATCGCTGAGTATGTTTGTCCTTCTCCTGAATATCTGTCATAGTTCCATAAAACTCTTTGGCAAAATTCTTACCAATAATTCGCAATTTATGAGAAACACCTGTTGTTTCGATATACAGAATATCATGGTAAGGAATTTTCAAATCATTTCCCTTATAGTTGTAATCAAAATAGTCTACAACATCTTCGTTTTCAAGCAACATGCTTTTGGTATAGAAGATACTCTGCTCGATGCGTTTTTTGAATAATTCATCATTGATATCCTTATCTACAAAATCTAAAGCTGATACCTGATACTTATAAGTTAAAGTAGCGAATTCAGATCGACTGGTAATAAAAACAATAATAGCATAAGGATTGTGATGACGAATAAACTGAGCCACTTCAAATCCTTTTTTCTCAATTCCGTGAATATCGATATCTAGGAAATAAAGCTGGTTTACTTCATCGTTTTCAATATATTCCTTAAACTCACGAACTTTTCCTGTTGTCTTGTAAGAAATAGGAATATTTGATTCCTCCGAGATTTCATTCAATATTCTCTCTAGTCTCACTTGATGTTCAATAACATCTTCTAAAATTAATACTTTCATTCGAATTCCCTCTTAAATCTAATAATTTGTCTAAATGTGTTGTCTTCCATCTCTGTTTCCAAAATAATATTGTCATACTTATCTAAAATCTCTTTGACATTATTAAGCCCTAGACCTCTATTTCTTCCCTTTGTAGAGAAACCTAAGGCAAATAGGTCCTCTGAAGGCGTCATAGTGATTTTACATGAATTCTGGATGACTATAACTGTTTCAAAATCCATTTTAATGACTGCAACTTCCATTTGTTTCAAGTAACTATCCGCAGCACCTTCAACAGCATTGTTTAATAAAATGCTCATGATACGAACAAGATCAAGTAAATCCATTGACAATCTAGTAATGACATCTTTTACTTCCAATGTAAACTCTACATCATTATTTCGTGCATATACAATCGATTGAGCAATTAAACTTCGTAAAGCCGAATCTTCTATGTTATTTAAATCAAAGTAAGTATATTTGTCTGATCTCAATTTCTGATTTGCTTTTACTAGGACTTCATTGTAAACCCTGTTAATTTCTTGTAAATCTCCACTGTCAATCGCCATTTGCATGCTGACAAGCATCCCTGCATAGTCATGACGAAAACCTCGAATTTCATTATACAACTCCACAATTTCATCAGTATAAGTCTGTAAATGTTTTTGTTCAAATTTCTTTTGTTTTAGAGCAATCTCTTTTTCAATTTGAACCTTGTGAGAATTCATTGCAAAGAAAATCAATAACAGACAGATAAAAACAATGGTTGATAAAATACTTCCGAAGCTATTTAAATGATGAGTTGTACTTACTATATCTGAAATAAACAATAAGATATGCAAACCAAAGAAAGCAACTATTACTTTTTTTAAAAAAGGGTACAGATAATCTTTATCAAAATATTTAATATCCAGATGAAAATAACGAATTATTATTAGAATAGAAAAATAAGTCATCAACAATACTACTAAAAGAAATGTACTTTTATAATGTAATACTACTTCATCTCCTGTTATAGAAGATAAGGTTACGGATATAAAAGTATGAGTACTGTGATATAATAAAGATAATAGTAAACTGATAAAAATAGCTTTGTATTTTTCAGACTTCTTTAACTTTCTTAAATAAAGGTACACAACCAAAGGAAATAAAAATTTAGACAAAGCAAAACTATTAGAAAATACTAGTGTAATAATTTCTTCAAGTATAAAAACTGATATACATGTGTAACAGAAAAAAACAATTTGTTCTTTTCTATTTATTTTACAAATCCATTCATAACTTTTGCTAATGATGAGAAAATAAAAAATAGCTATCCCTAATCCAAATAAATCCATTACTCTCTACCTTTATTTCATTACTTTCTTCTTGGAAAAATAAGATTACGAATTGTTTCTGAAATTCTCCAATCTCCACCCCGAATCTCTTGCAATTCTGCCTCTGTTACCTCTTTAAATTGTTCCAACTTTACTGTATTTTTCATAATGAAATCTCCTGTATTATTTTTTTCTTGTAAGTTAACTTACACACCTATTATACAAAATGAAGACCATGTAAGAAAAAATTTTTCCCAACTGTACATTTTTGCACCTGAAATGCACTTTTTTAAGAAAAAAGCTGGGATAAATCCCAGCTTCGCATCTAAAATTGATCCCAGCAGGATTCGAACCTGCGACCGTTCGCTTAGAAGGCGAATGCTCTATCCAGCTGAGCTATGAGACCTAACATGACCATTCTATCAAAAAACAAGAGCTAAGTCAATCTTCTATTTGTGGTAAGGAGAACCCTGTTGAATTGTAAAAGCTCGATAAATTTGTTCAATTAAAACCAATCTCATTAACTGATGTGGTAATGTTAGACGTCCAAAACTGACAGAAAGATTGGCCCTATTTTTTACAATAGGAGCTAGACCTAAACTTCCTCCAATAATAAAAGTAAGAGTTGAGTAACCTTTGATAGAAGCCTGCTCTAGTTGCTTACTAAAATCTTCTGAGGAGAATGTTTTTCCTTCAATTGCTAGTACAACGACAAAGTCTCTTTCTCCAACCTTAGAAAGAATTCTTGCGCCTTCTGTTTCCAAAATTTTTTGATTTTCTAATTCACTGGCTTTGTCAGGTGTCTTCTCATCAGCGAGCTCAATCATTTCTAATTTGGCGAAACGTGAAATTCGTTTGGTATACTCAGCAATACCATCTTTTAAGTATTTCTCTTTCAGTTTTCCTACTGTTACAACTTTTATTTTCATTCTTCTATTCTATCATATCCACACTTCATTTCACATCTTATACACAAAAAAATCATCCAAAAATACTATTAAATTCACAGAATAAGGTGAGTTATCCACAACTTGTGTAAAACTTTTAAGCTTAGATTAAGTTAATAGGTTTATAATCTTGACAAACAATAACAAACGGAGGCGTTTATGAAACACTTACAAAAATTTTACAAAAAAGGAGTTACTTTTCTTGTAATTATTCTAATAGGATTTTTGAGTGGTGCACTAGGAAGTTTTGTAACATTGCAACTTTATCAAAAACAAGGAAATCAAGCTACAAATAATAATTCTGGCACTGTAACTCAAACATCATACAAGAATGAAAACTCAACTACTCAAGCAGTGAATAAAATTAAGGATGCTGTTGTATCAGTCATTACTTACTCTGCTAATAAACAAAGTAGTGTATTTGGAACCGAAGAATCAAATTCTGATACGGATAATCAACAGATTGCAAGTGAAGGATCAGGTGTCATCTATAAAAAGAACGAAAATGATGCTTATATTGTAACAAATACTCACGTTATTAACGGAGCTTCAAAAGTCGATATCCGTTTAGCTGATGGTACAAAAGTCCCTGGTGAAATTATTGGATCGGATACCTTCTCTGATATTGCTGTCGTAAAAATTTCTTCAGAAAAAGTTACAACAGTGGCAGAATTTGGTGATTCAAGCCAACTTAATGTTGGAGAAACAGCGATTGCTATTGGTAGTCCGTTAGGTTCAGAATATGCTAATACAGTTACACAGGGAATCATCTCAAGTCTTAATCGAAATGTTTCTCTAAAATCTGAAGATGGTCAAGCTATTTCAACAAAAGCCATTCAAACAGATACGGCCATTAACCCTGGTAACTCTGGTGGTCCGCTTGTAAATATTCAAGGACAAGTAATTGGTATTACATCAAGTAAGATTGCAAGTAATGGTGGAACATCTGTAGAAGGTCTTGGTTTTGCAATTCCTTCAAACGACGTACAAAATATCATTAAACAGCTTGAAAGTGATGGTAAAGTGACTCGTCCTGCTCTTGGAATCCAAATGATCAATCTGTCTAACGTTGGAGCTAATGATCTTAGAAAACTAAACATTCCAAGTGGCCTCACTTCAGGTGTAGTTGTTCGATCTGTTCAAAGTAATATGCCTGCAAATGGACATCTTCAAAAATACGATGTCATTACTAAAGTTGACGACAAAGAGATTACTTCATCAACAGACTTACAACATGCTCTTTACAACCATGCTATTGGTGACACTATAAAAATAACCTATTACCGTAATGGTAAGGAGGAAACAACCTCTATAAAACTAGATAAGAATTCTGGTGATTTGGAACATTAATTGACATCAGTGTAAAGAAAACTTTACAGAAAGTAAAAGATATGTTAGTGTAGAATCATGGAAAAATTTGAAATGATTTCTATCTATGAAATACAAAAAAATCCTTACCAACCTCGGAAAGAATTTGATGTAGAAAAATTAAAAGAATTGGCTCAGTCAATCAAAGAAAATGGGCTAATCCAACCGATCATCGTTCGTCAATCTCCTGTAATTGGTTATGAAATCCTTGCAGGAGAAAGACGATATCGGGCTTCTCTCTTGGCTGGTCTAACCTCTATTCCAGCCGTTGTAAAGTACCTCTCAGATCAGGACATGATGATCCAGTCAATCATTGAGAATTTGCAGAGAGAAAATTTAAATCCTGTTGAAGAAGCACGCGCCTACGAATCTTTAGTAGAAAAGGGATTTACTCACACTGAGATAGCAGATAAAATGGGGAAATCTCGTCCTTATATCACTAATTTTATTCGTTTGCTTTCATTACCAGAATATATCTTAGATGAAGTAGAAAATGGAAAAATTTCTCAAGCTCATGCCCGTTCACTAGTTGGTTTGGACAAAGAGCAACAAGACTACTTCTTCCAACTAATCAAAAATGAAGACATCTCTGTGAGAAAGTTAGAAGCGCTTCTTACAGAGAAAAAACACAAGAAGCAAAAAAAAAGTGATTCTTTCATCAAAGACGAAGAAGATAAATTAAAACAACTACTCGGTTTAAGTGTAGAAATTAAACTTTCAAAAAAAGATACTGGAAAGATTATTATCTCCTTTTCAAGTCAAGAAGAATACGATAGAATTATTAACAGCCTGAAATAAGGCTGTTCTTTTATTTTCTCAACCCACAAATTTATCCACCAATTTTTTTATCAAAAAGCCTACTAAATCAAGGATTTTTCTATTTATCCCCAACCTGTGGATAAATACTGCTAACATTGTGGATTCTTTTCCCCAACCTGTGGAAAAATCCTACTATATATGGTAAAATAAATCTAGCACTAAACTACTAAAATCATAGTAAAGGAGGAAAAATAGTTGAAAGAAAAGCAATTTTGGAATCGTATTTTAGAATTTGCTCAAGAAAGATTGACTCGATCTATGTATGATTTCTATGCTACACCTGCTGAACTCATCAAAGTAGAAGAAAACACAGCTACTATATTTCTACCGAGATCAGAGATGGAAATGGTGTGGGAAAAGCAATTAAAAGATATTATTGTTGCTGCTGGTTTTGAAATTTATGATTCTGAAATCAAACCTCACTATATTTTCACTAAACCTCAGAGTACAGAATCTCCTCAAGTAAATGATACGAATGGTGTCTCTACTTACGATTACACACCTGCACTACCAACGATTCCCTATTCCGAAACAGGGTTAAAAGAAAAATATACCTTTGATAACTTTATTCAAGGTGATGGGAATGTTTGGGCGGTATCAGCTGCACTAGCTGTATCTGAAGATTTAGCTCTTACCTATAATCCTCTTTTCATCTATGGAGGACCTGGTCTTGGAAAGACTCACTTGCTCAATGCGATTGGAAATGAGATTTTGAAAAATATTCCTGATGCGCGTGTAAAATACATTCCTGCCGAAAGCTTTATCAATGACTTTCTTGAACACCTGAGACTTGGGGAAATGGAAAAGTTCAAAAAGACTTACCGTAGCCTTGATCTCTTATTGATTGATGATATTCAATCTCTCAGTGGCAAAAAAGTCGCGACCCAGGAAGAATTTTTCAATACCTTCAATGCTCTTCATGATAAACAGAAACAGATTGTTCTAACCAGTGATCGTAGTCCTAAACACCTAGAAGGCCTTGAAGAGAGACTTGTCACGCGCTTTAGCTGGGGATTAACACAAAATATCACCCCTCCTGACTTTGAAACACGTATCGCCATTCTTCAAAGTAAAACAGAGCATTTGGATTACCATTTCCAAAGTGATACTCTGGAATACTTGGCTGGCCAATTTGATTCAAATGTTCGAGAACTGGAAGGAGCAATCAATGATATCACTTTAATTGCCAGAGTGAAGAAGATTAAGGATATCACTATTGATATTGCTGCTGAAGCTATCAGAGCACGTAAGCAAGATGCACGCCAGATACTTGTTATTCCAATTGAGAAAATCCAAACTGAAGTTGGTAATTTTTATGGAGTGAGCGTCAAAGAAATGAAGGGGACGAGACGAGTTCAAAACATCGTTTTGGCACGTCAGGTTGCTATGTATCTAGCTAGAGAACTGACAGATAATAGTCTTCCAAAAATCGGAAAAGAATTTGGCGGAAAGGATCACACCACCGTTATTCATGCCCATGCCAAAATTAAATCACTGATTGACGAAGACGATAATTTACGTTTAGAAGTAGAAGCGATCAAAAAGAAAATCAAGTAGCTTGTGGATAACTTTTTATTTTTCATCTTTTTTATCCACATTTTTTAAACAAGCTCAAAAGCTTGAATTTACTAAATAGTTCCCAGTTTTCCACAGAATTCACACACCCTATTATTACTATTAACTTTCTAATACTAAAAATAAATAAAGGAGAATCCATGATTCATTTTTCAATCAATAAAAATTTATTTCTACAAGCCTTAAATACCACAAAACGAGCAATTAGCTCCAAAAATGCTATTCCAATTTTATCAACAATCAAAATTGATGTTACCAATGAAGGAATTACTTTAATTGGATCAAATGGTCAAATCTCCATTGAAAATTTCATTTCTCAAAAGAATGAAGATGCTGGTCTTTTGATTACTTCCTTAGGTTCGATTCTTCTTGAAGCCTCTTTCTTTATTAATGTTGTATCCAGTCTTCCAGATGTAACGCTTGATTTCAAAGAGATTGAACAAAAACAAATTGTCTTAACAAGTGGCAAATCAGAAATTACCCTAAAAGGGAAAGATAGCGAACAATACCCACGAATCCAAGAAATATCAGCAAGCACACCTTTGGTTCTTGAAACCAAACTACTCAAGAAAATTATCAATGAGACAGCTTTTGCTGCAAGTACGCAAGAAAGTCGTCCAATCTTAACGGGTGTCCACTTCGTATTGAGCCAAAATAAAGAACTAAAAACAGTTGCGACAGACTCTCATCGCCTTAGCCAGAAAAAATTGACTCTTGAAAAAAATGGAGATGATTTCGATGTGGTGATCCCTAGTCGCTCTCTACGCGAATTTTCAGCTGTATTTACGGATGATATTGAAACTGTGGAGATTTTCTTTGCCAATAATCAAATCCTCTTTAGAAGTGAAAATATTAGCTTCTATACTCGTCTCCTAGAAGGAAACTATCCTGATACAGATCGTTTGATTCCAACTGACTTTAACACGACAATTACTTTTGATGTTGTCAACTTGCGTCAATCAATGGAACGCGCACGTCTCTTATCAAGTGCGACTCAAAATGGTACTGTGAAGCTTGAAATTAAAGGTGGTGTTGTTAGCGCCCATGTTCACTCTCCTGAAGTTGGTAAAGTAAACGAAGAAATCGATACGGATCAGGTGACTGGTGATGATTTGACTATTAGTTTCAACCCAACTTACTTGATTGATTCCCTCAAGGCTTTAAATAGTGAAAAGGTGACTATTAGCTTTATCTCAGCAGTTCGTCCATTTACTCTTGTGCCAGCAGATACTGACGAAGATTTCATGCAGCTTATCACACCAGTTCGTACAAACTAAGTGAAAGAGGTTGAGCCTAGCTCGCCTCTTTTATGATATAATCAAAAAAGAAAAGGAGAGTAGAATGTATCAAGTTGGAAATTTTGTTGAGATGAAAAAACCACATGCTTGCACAATCAAGTCAACAGGAAAAAAAGCCAATCGTTGGGAAATTACACGTGTTGGGGCAGATATCAAAATCAAATGTAGCAATTGCGACCACCTTGTCATGATGAGTCGCCATGATTTTGAACGAAAAATGAATAAGATTATTGACTAAGAATCCTTAGTTAGAGAGTTAGCAAGTTTTCCCTTTTTGTGTTATAATGTTAGGGATTGAAATGAGAACGGAGAATGAGAAACTATGTCTTTAACAGCAGGTATCGTTGGTTTGCCAAACGTTGGTAAATCAACCCTTTTTAATGCAATTACAAAAGCAGGAGCAGAGGCTGCAAACTATCCATTTGCGACTATTGATCCAAACGTAGGAATGGTAGAAGTTCCGGATGAACGCCTACAAAAACTAACTGAAATGATCACACCTAAAAAGACAGTACCAACAACCTTTGAATTTACAGATATTGCAGGGATTGTAAAAGGAGCTTCAAAAGGAGAAGGGCTAGGGAATAAATTCTTGGCCAATATTCGTGAAGTAGATGCGATTGTTCACGTAGTTCGTGCTTTTGATGATGAAAATGTTATGCGCGAGCAAGGACGTGAGGATGCTTTTGTGGATCCACTTGCAGATATTGATACCATTAACCTGGAGTTGATTCTTGCTGACTTAGAATCAGTCAATAAGCGTTATGCGCGTGTAGAAAAGATGGCACGTACGCAAAAAGATAAGGAATCCGTAGCAGAGTTTAACGTTCTTCAAAAGATTAAACCTGTTCTTGAAGATGGAAAATCAGCACGTACTATTGAATTTACAGATGAAGAACAAAAGGTTGTCAAAGGTCTCTTCCTTTTGACGACTAAACCAGTTCTTTATGTTGCCAATGTGGATGAGGATGTAGTTTCAGATCCAGATTCTATCGACTATGTTAAACAAATTCGAGAATTTGCAGCGACAGAAAATGCAGAGGTAGTAGTTATTTCTGCGCGTGCTGAAGAAGAAATTTCTGAGTTAGACGATGAAGATAAGCAAGAGTTTCTTGAAGCACTTGGCTTGACAGAATCAGGTGTTGATAAGTTGACTCGTGCAGCTTACCACTTGCTTGGACTCGGAACTTACTTTACAGCTGGTGAAAAAGAAGTCCGTGCTTGGACCTTTAAGCGTGGGATGAAGGCTCCTCAAGCAGCTGGTATTATCCACTCAGACTTTGAAAAAGGTTTTATTCGTGCAGTGACCATGTCATATGAGGATTTAGTGAAATACGGATCTGAAAAGGCTGTAAAAGAAGCTGGACGCTTGCGTGAAGAAGGAAAAGAATATATCGTTCAAGATGGCGATATCATGGAATTCCGCTTTAATGTCTAATAACATTTAATAAATAGTGTCAATTAGGTTGGAAAAAAAATTCCAACCCTTTTGGCTTTTGAAAGGAAAATAAATGACTAAATTACTTGTAGGATTGGGAAATCCAGGGGATAAATATTTTGAAACCAAGCACAATGTTGGCTTTATGTTGATTGACCAACTAGCTAAAAAACAAAATGTCACCTTTACACATGACAAGATATTTCAAGCTGACCTAGCATCTTTTTTCTTCAATGGAGAAAAAATTTATCTCGTCAAACCAACAACATTTATGAATGAAAGTGGAAAAGCAGTTCATGCTTTATTGACTTACTATGGTTTGGATATTGAAGATTTACTCGTTATTTACGACGACCTTGACATGGAAGTCGGAAAAATTCGTTTAAGAGCAAAGGGCTCAGCAGGTGGGCATAATGGTATCAAGTCTATTATTCAACATATAGGGACTCAGGTATTTAACCGTGTTAAAATAGGTATTGGAAGACCCAAAAAAGGCATGTCAGTTGTTCACCATGTTTTAAGTAAGTTTGATCAAGATGACTATGTAGGTATTTTACAGTCAATTGACAAGGTTGACGATGCTGTAAATTACTATTTACAAGAGAAAAACTTTGAGAAAACGATGCAGAGGTATAATGGATAAATGGTGACTTTATTAGATTTATTCTCAGAAAATGACCAGATAAAAAAATGGCATCAAAATCTGATAGATAAGAAAAGACAACTAATACTTGGTTTATCAACGTCTACCAAAGCTCTTGTAATTGCAAGCAGTCTAGAAAAAGAAAATAAGATTGTGTTACTGACATCAACTTATGGAGAAGCAGAACGAATTATCAGTGATCTTCTTTCTATCTTAGGAGAGGAATTTGTCTATCCATTTTTGGTAGACGACTCTCCTATGGTAGAGTTTTTGATGTCTTCACAAGAAAAAATCATTTCGAGAGTTGAAGCCTTGCGTTTTTTGAGTGATCCGTCTAAGAAAGGGATTTTAGTTTGTAATATCGCAGCAAGTCGATTGATTTTACCTTCTCCAACTGAATTTAAAGAAAGTATTATAAGGATTGCAGTTGGTGAAGAATATGACCAACATGACCTTCTTCACAAATTAAAGGAAATCGGTTATCGAAAAGTTACTCAAGTACAGACCCAAGGTGAGTTTAGTATTCGAGGAGATATTTTAGATATTTTTGAGATGTCTCAGTTAGAACCTTTCCGAATTGAGTTTTTTGGTGATGAAGTTGATGGCATTCGTACTTTTGAAGTCGAGACACAATTATCGAAGGAAAATCAAACAGAACTAACCATCTTTCCAGCTAGTGATATACTTTTAAAAGAAAGTGACTATTTACGAGGTCAGTCAGCTTTAGAAAAGCAAATTTCGAAGATCTTATCACCAATTTTAAAATCATATTTGGAAGAGATTTTGTCAAGTTTTCATCAAAAACAAGTACATTCAGATAGTCGAAAGTTTTTGTCCTTATGTTATGATAAAACATGGACTGTATTTGATTATATTGAAAAAGACACGCCAGTATTCTTTGATGACTATCAAAAATTGATGAATCAGTATGAAGCCTTTGAAAGAGAATTAGCGCAATACTTTACAGAAGATTTACAGAATGGTAAATCATTTTCTGGGATGCAGTATTTTGCAGATACAGAGCAAACCTATAAAAAACAAAGTCCAGTTACCTTTTTCTCCAATCTGCAAAAGGGCTTAGGAAATCTTAAGTTTGATCACATTTATCAATTTAATCAATACCCCATGCAAGAGTTTTTCAATCAATTTTCTTTTCTTAAAGAAGAAATTGAGCGATATAAAAAAATGAACTACACCATTATTCTGCAGTCTAGCAATTCAATGGGAAGTAAAACATTGGAGGATTTTTTAGAGGAATATCAGATTAAATTGGATTCTAAAGATAAGTCAAATATCTGTAAAGAATCTGTAAACTTAATTGAGGGTAATCTAAGACATGGTTTTCATTTTGTAGATGAAAAAATTCTCTTGATTACTGAACATGAGATTTTTCAAAAGAAATTAAAACGTCGTTTTAGAAGACAACATGCTTCGAACGCAGAGCGATTAAAAGATTATAATGAGCTTGAAAAAGGGGACTACGTTGTTCACCATATCCATGGAATTGGTCAATATCTAGGTATTGAAACAATTGAAATTAAAGGGATTCACCGAGATTATGTCAGTGTTCAATATCAAAATGGGGATCAAATCTCCATCCCAGTTGAGCAGATTCAGTTACTGTCCAAATATGTTTCAAGTGATGGTAAAGCGCCAAAACTTAATAAATTAAATGATGGTCATTTCAAAAAGGCCAAGCAAAAAGTTAAGAATCAAGTAGAGGACATAGCTGACGATTTAATCAAACTCTATTCTGAACGTAGTCAGTTGAAGGGTTTTGCTTTCTCAGCTGATGATGATGAGCAACATGCTTTTGATGATGCTTTCCCTTATGTTGAAACGGATGATCAACTTCGTAGTATTGAGGAAATTAAGAGAGATATGCAGGATTCTCACCCCATGGATCGACTTTTGGTTGGAGATGTTGGTTTTGGGAAGACTGAAGTAGCAATGCGTGCAGCCTTTAAGGCGGTCAATGATCATAAACAAGTTGTCGTTCTAGTTCCGACGACGGTTTTAGCGCAACAACACTATACAAATTTTAAAGAGAGATTCCAAAATTTTGCAGTTAATATTGATGTGTTGAGTCGCTTTAGAAGTAAAAAAGAGCAAGCAGAGACACTTGAAAAATTAAAGAATGGTCAAGTCGATATTTTGATTGGAACGCATCGTGTTCTGTCAAAAGATGTTGTGTTTTCAGATTTAGGCTTGATGATTATTGATGAAGAGCAACGATTTGGTGTCAAGCATAAGGAAACATTGAAAGAACTGAAGAAACAAGTGGATGTTCTAACCTTAACAGCAACTCCAATACCTCGTACTCTTCATATGTCTATGTTGGGAATCCGAGATTTGTCTGTTATTGAAACACCTCCGACCAATCGTTATCCAGTGCAAACCTATGTTTTGGAAAAGAATGATAGTGTGATTCGTGATGCTGTCTTGCGTGAAATGGAGCGTGGAGGTCAGGTTTACTATCTTTACAACAAAGTTGACACAATTGACCAGAAGGTTTCAGAATTACAGGAGTTGATTCCAGAAGCTTCGATTGGGTTTGTTCATGGACAAATGAGTGAAATTCAGTTAGAAAATACTCTATTGGACTTTATTGATGGACAATATGATATTTTGGTGACAACTACCATAATTGAAACAGGCGTGGACATTCCAAACGCCAATACCTTATTTATCGAAAATGCAGACCATATGGGTTTGTCAACCTTATATCAGTTAAGAGGAAGAGTTGGTCGTAGTAATCGCATTGCTTATGCTTATCTTATGTATCGCCCAGAAAAATCAATCAGTGAAGTCTCTGAGAAGAGATTAGAAGCAATCAAAGGGTTTACAGAATTGGGATCAGGATTTAAGATTGCTATGCGAGATCTTTCGATTCGTGGAGCAGGAAATCTCCTAGGAAAATCCCAATCAGGCTTCATTGATTCTGTTGGTTTTGAATTGTATTCGCAGTTACTAGAGGAAGCTATCACTAAACGGAATGGTAATGGGAATAAAAGAATCAAAGGAAATTCTGAGTTGATTTTACAAATTGATGCTTATCTTCCTGATACTTATATTTCTGACCAACGACATAAGATTGAAATTTACAAGAAAATTCGTCAAATTGACAATCGTGTCAACTATGAAGAACTACAAGAAGAGTTGATGGATCGCTTTGGAGAATACCCAGATGTAGTAGCATACCTTTTAGAAATTGGTTTGGTTAAGTCATATTTGGACAAGGTATTTGTAGAACGTGTGGAAAGAAAAGAAAATAAGATTACAGTTCAATTTGAAAAAGTCACTCAACGACTATTCTTGGCTCAAGATTATTTTAAAGCCTTATCCGCAACGAACTTAAAATCAGCCATAGCTGAGAATAAGGGATTAATGGAAGTTGTATTCGATGTCCGAAACAAGAAGGATTATGAAATTTTAGAAGGTT
The DNA here is from genome assembly GCF_023109005.1 of Streptococcus oralis. Taxonomy (GTDB): domain Bacteria; phylum Bacillota; class Bacilli; order Lactobacillales; family Streptococcaceae; genus Streptococcus; species Streptococcus oralis_BU. Next base: position 40,994 of record NZ_JALDTU010000011.1, read on the forward strand.
TGCTGATTTTTGGAGAAAGCTTATTAGAGATAAAAGAATCAAAGGAAACAAATCTCAGTTAACATTTTTCTTCTATAAAAAGGATAAAAATGGTACAATAATAATTTGAGGTAATAAAAATGAGATTAGACAAGTATTTAAAAGTATCACGAATTATTAAGCGCCGCACAGTCGCAAAAGAAGTAGCAGATAAAGGTAGAATCAAGGTAAATGGAATTTTGGCCAAAAGTTCAACGGATTTGAAAGTTGATGACCAAGTTGAAATTCGCTTTGGAAATAAATTGTTGCTTGTTAAAGTACTAGAGATGAAAGATAGTACAAAAAAAGAAGATGCAGCAGGCATGTATGAAATTATCAGTGAAACACGGGTAGAAGAAAATGTCTAAAAATATTGTACAGATGAATAATTCTTTTATTCAAAATGAACACCAACGTCGTCGTTACTTGATGAAGGAGAGACAAAAGAGGAATCGCTTTATGGGTTGGGTTCTGATTTTGATGATTTTATTGTTTATTTTACCGACCTATAATCTGGCCCAAAGCTATAATCAGTTACTGCAACGTCGTCAGCAATTGACAGAGTTGAAAGAGCAGTATCAAACTCTCAGTGATGAAAAGGACAAGGAATCCGCTTTTGCTGCAAAGTTGAAAGATGAAGACTATGTAGCAAAGTATGCACGCGCCAAGTACTATTACTCAAAGAAACGAGAAGCAATTTACACAATTCCTGATTTGCTTCCGAGGTAATGTCATGGAAAATTTATTGGAAGTTGTTGAACAATTTTTAAGTTTATCAGATGAAAAATTAGAGGAATTGGCAGCTAAAAACCATTTATTACGATTACAAGAAGAAAGGGAAGAGAAGAATGCGTAAGTTCTTAGTAGTTTTATTGCTACCTGCTTTTATCATAACCTCAAGAGTAGTTAGCACAGAAAAACAGCTTCCTTACTCTTCGCAAGAAATTTATTATCTAACCGAGTCTGATTATGGATTCTACTATAAAGAAACTCTGGAATCCCCAATGGTATATGGAGAAACAGCTGTCTATGCTAATGAGGAACTTGTCAAGGAGTCTGGTAAATTGACTCCTGAAACCACCTTTAAAATAGTAGAATGGCGTTTGAATAGACAAGGTGTTCCTGTTTTTAAATTAGATAATCACCAGTTTATCCTTGCAGATAAGCGCTTGGTCTATGATCAAAGTCAAGTTCAAACTCAAAATAGGCAAGTATGGTTGGAGCCAGGGTTTGTTATCTACAACAGCCCCTATGATGCGAAAGAAATTTCTTCCTCTTTCTCTCCCTATCAACGCGTAACAGTGGATAGAACCCTTTTTGCTGAGGGACAAGAATTTCTTCATATTGATCAAGTTGGTTGGGTATCAAAAGATTTCGTCTCAGAAGAGGACAATCGTATCCAGAAGGTTCAAGAAATCTTATCAAACAACTATCAGAATGAAAATTATTCTATTTATGTTAAACAACTGAGCACGGGTAAAGAGGCTGGGGTGAATGAAGACAGCAAACTCTATGCAGCTAGCATCTTGAAACTAGCCTACCTTTATTATGCTCAAGATAAGATAAATCAAGGGGAATATACGCTAGACAGTAGCTTCAAGTATATCCCAGAAGTAAATAGTTTCCCTGGGTCCTATAAACCAGAAGGTAGTGGTAGCTTACCTAAAAAAGAAGATAACAAAGAATACAGTCTTCAACAGTTGATTACCAAGGTAACAAAAGAGTCTGACAATGTTGCTCATAATATTTTAGGTTATTATGTGACCAATCAATCTGACGGGGCTTTCAAAGAAAAAATGTCCACCATTATGGGTGAAGATTGGGATGTGAATGATAAATTGACTTCTTCGAAAATGGCTGGAAAGGTCATGGAAGCTATTTATAAACAGAATGGTTTTGTCATAGAGTCTCTAGGTAAGACCGATTTTGACAACCAACGAATCGCAAAAGGTGTTTCGGTTAAGGTAGCTCATAAAATTGGAGATGCCGACGAGTTTAAACACGACACTGCCATTGTCTATACTGATTCTCCTTTCGTTCTTTCCATTTTCACCAAAAATTCTGATTATGACACCATTGCTAAGATAGCCAAGGATGTCTATGAGGTTCTAAAATGAGGGAACGGGATTTTTTAAATCATTTTCTCCGAAAAGAGTATTTCAAAAAACATTCTAAAGTCTTATTGGCTCTGTCTGGTGGACTGGATTCGATGTCTTTATACCATCTATTGTCTACTTACCAAAAAGAGTTGGAAATTGAGTTGATTTTAGCACATGTCAATCACAAGCAGAGAAGTGAGTCTGACTGGGAGGAAAATGAACTAAGGAAGTTAGCTGATGCAGCTGAAATTCCTATTTATATCACAAGTTTTTCAGGAGATTTTTCAGAAGCGCGTGCTCGAGAGTTTCGTTATGATTTTTTTAGGAAAATCATGAAAGAGGTTGGAGCAACTGCCTTGGTCACTGCCCACCATGCAGATGATCAGATTGAAACGATTTTGATGCGCTTTATTCGAGGAAGTCGGCTACGTCATTTAATAGGAATAAAAGAAAGCCAAGTAGTTGATGATATTGAAATCATCCGTCCCTTATTGCCTTTTCATAAAAAGGATTTTTCACCAATTTTTCATTTCGAAGATCAAACAAATCGTGAGAACAGCTATTTTCGCAATCGGATTCGAAATAGGTATTTACCAGAACTTGAAAAAGAAAATCCTCGTCTTAAATCCGCCCTTTTAGATTTAGGAAGGGAGATTTCAGATTACCAAGCAACAATAACGGAGCTTTCTAAACAAATTGATGTGGAAGATTTGAATGAGCTATTTTCATACTCTCAACAAACTCAAGGAATCTTGCTCCAGAATTATCTTAATCAATTTCCAGACTTAAATCTGACAAAGGCTCAGTTTGCCGAAGTTCGACAGATTTTAGCAACGAAAAGCCAGTATCGTCACTCTCTTAAAAATGGTTACGAACTGATAAAAGAGTATCAGAATTTTCGAGTTTGTAAAATCAGTCCTCAGGCCGATGAAAAGGAAGATGAACTTGTGTTACACTATCAAAATCAAGTTCGATATATGGGTTATCTATTTTCCTTTGGTATTCCTGTTGAAGGAGATTCTGTTCAAAAAGTAACGGTTTCACGGGAAACTTCAATACGAATTAGAGGTCGAAAACCTGGCGATGTTATTAGGCTGAATGGTCATCGAAAGAAACTGAGACGCTTATTTATAGATTTGAAAATCCCTATTGAAAAACGGGAAACAACTCCTATTATTGAGCAATTTGGAGAAATTGTCTCAATTTTAGGAATTGCGACCAGTGATTTGAGTAAAAACTCGAAAAATGATATAATGAACACTGTACTTTATATAGAAAAAATAGATAGGTAAAAAGATGTTAGAACACGATATAAAAAAAATTCTCGTTTCACATGATGAAATTACAGAAGCAGCTAAAAAGCTAGGTGCACAATTAACAAAAGAATATGAGGGGAAAAATCCAATTCTTATTGGAATTCTAAAAGGATCGATTCCTTTTATGGCTGAATTGGTCAAACATATTGATACGCATATTGAGATGGACTTCATGATGGTATCTAGTTACCATGGTGGAACAGCAAGTAGTGGTGTCATCAATATCAAGCAAGACGTGACTCAAGATATCAAAGGAAGACATGTTTTATTTGTAGAGGATATCATCGATACAGGTCAAACTTTGAAAAATTTGCGAGATATGTTTATTGCAAGAGAAGCAGCTTCTGTTAAAATCGCGACTTTGTTGGACAAACCAGAGGGACGTGTTGTTGAAATTGAAGCGGATTATACTTGTTTTACTATTCCAAATGAGTTTGTGGTAGGTTATGGTCTGGATTATAAGGAAAATTATCGTAACCTTCCTTATGTCGGAGTATTGAAAGAAGAAGTTTATTCAAATTAGAAAGATCTATCTTTAATGAAAAAACAAAATAATGGTTTAGTTAGAAATCCATTTCTATACTTGTTAATTATCTTCTTCCTTGTAACAGGATTCCAGTATTTTTACTCTGGAAATACTGCAGGAAGAAGCGAAAAAATTAACTATACAGAATTGGTAAAAGAAATTACAGCAGACAATGTAAAAGAATTAACCTATCAGCCAAATGGTAGCATCATTGAAGTGTCTGGTGTTTATAAAAATCCTAAGACTAGTAAAGAAGAAACAGGAATTCAATTTTTCACTCCTGCTGCCACAACAGTAGAAAGATTCTCAAGTACCATTCTTCCGTCGGATTCAACAGTTGCAGAATTGCAAAAACTTGCTTCTGAACATCAGGCTGAGGTGACGGTTAAACATGAGAGTTCAAGTGGTATGTGGATCAATATCCTTGTGTCTGTTGTTCCATTTGCTATTCTTTTCTTCTTCCTATTCTCTATGATGGGAAATATGGGAGGAAATAATAGTAGAAATCCAATGAGTTTTGGACGTAGCAAGGCTAAAGCTGCTAATAAAGAAGATATCAAGGTACGTTTCTCAGATGTTGCAGGTGCTGAGGAAGAAAAACAAGAATTAGTCGAAGTTGTTGAATTCCTAAAAGACCCAAAACGATTTACAAAACTTGGTGCGCGTATTCCTGCGGGTGTTCTTTTGGAAGGACCTCCGGGAACAGGTAAGACCTTACTTGCTAAGGCAGTTGCTGGAGAAGCAGGGGTTCCGTTCTTTAGTATATCAGGATCTGACTTTGTAGAAATGTTTGTCGGAGTTGGTGCAAGTCGTGTTCGTTCTCTTTTTGAGGATGCAAAAAAAGCAGCGCCAGCTATCATCTTTATCGATGAAATTGATGCTGTTGGTCGCCAACGTGGTGTCGGCCTTGGTGGAGGAAATGATGAACGTGAGCAAACTTTGAACCAACTCCTGATTGAGATGGATGGTTTTGAGGGAAATGAAGGAATCATCGTTATCGCTGCAACTAACCGTTCAGATGTTCTAGATCCAGCTCTTCTCCGCCCAGGACGTTTCGATAGAAAAGTCTTGGTTGGTCGCCCTGATGTTAAAGGTCGTGAAGCAATCTTGAAAGTTCACGCTAAAAATAAACCTCTGGCAGACGATGTTGATTTGAAACTAGTTGCCCAACAAACCCCAGGCTTTGTGGGAGCTGACTTAGAAAATGTTCTAAACGAGGCAGCCTTGGTTGCAGCCCGTCGCAACAAATCAATTATTGATGCTTCAGATATTGATGAGGCAGAGGACAGAGTGATTGCTGGACCATCTAAGAAGGATAAAACAGTATCACAAAGGGAACGTGAATTGGTTGCCTACCACGAGGCTGGACATACCATTGTTGGTTTAGTCTTGTCAAATGCCCGTGTTGTTCATAAAGTTACCATTGTACCACGTGGACGTGCAGGCGGATACATGATTGCACTTCCTAAAGAAGATCAAATGCTCCTGTCTAAAGAAGATATGAAAGAGCAATTGGCAGGTTTGATGGGTGGTCGTGTAGCTGAAGAAATTATCTTTAATGTTCAAACTACAGGAGCCTCAAATGACTTTGAACAAGCTACTCAGATGGCGCGTGCAATGGTCACTGAATATGGTATGAGTGAAAAACTAGGACCAGTTCAATACGAAGGAAATCATGCTATGTTTGGTGTACAAAGTCCTCAAAAATCAATTTCAGAACAAACAGCCTATGAGATTGATGAAGAAGTACGTTTATTATTAAATGAGGCACGAAATAAAGCAGCTGAAATTATTCAATCAAATCGTGAAACCCACAAGTTGATTGCAGAAGCATTGTTGAAATACGAAACATTGGATAGTACACAGATTAAATCTCTTTACGAGACAGGAAAAATGCCTGAGACAGTAGAAGAGGAGTCTCATGCACTATCTTATGATGAAGTAAAATCAAAAATGAGTGAAGAAAAATAAATTTAGAGAGGTTCGACCTCTCTTTTTATGTTCTAATGTGATGGCTACCGAGCAGATGCCCTGATAGTCGATCCTCCTCGGACGGGTTTAGACGACAAATTATTAGATACAATCCTAACCTATGTTCCAGAAAAAATGGTTTATGTATCTTGTAATGTTTCGACATTGGCGCGAGATTTAGTTAAACTGGTAAAAGTCTATGATCTCCAGTATATCCAGTCGGTCGATATGTTTCCCCACAC
>NZ_JALDTU010000012.1:0-39965 GCF_023109005.1 Streptococcus oralis
TTGGCTCGGTAGCTCAGTTGGTAGAGCAATGGATTGAAGCTCCATGTGTCGGCGGTTCGATTCCGTCTCGCGCCATATCTTATTTATAACTTGGAAGGGTAGCGAAGAGGCTAAACGCGGCGGACTGTAAATCCGCTCCTTCGGGTTCGGGGGTTCGAATCCCTCCCCTTCCATTGCTTTAGTTACGGGCATAGTTTAAAGGTAGAACTAAGGTCTCCAAAACCTTCAGTGTGGGTTCAATTCCTACTGCCCGTGTTAATAAAATTATGGCGGGTGTGGTGAAGTGGTTAACACACCAGATTGTGGCTCTGGCATGCGTGGGTTCGATCCCCATCACTCGCCTATTTTATATTATTGGGGTATAGCCAAGCGGTAAGGCAAGGGACTTTGACTCCCTCATGCGTTGGTTCGAATCCAGCTACCCCAGTTACTATTTGCCGGCGTGGCGGAATTGGCAGACGCGCTGGACTCAAAATCCAGTGTCCGCAAGGACGTGCCGGTTCGACCCCGGCCGCCGGTATAGTATTAAAGACAAGGTTTATAAGCCTTGTCTTTTCTTTTATCTAATTACCTGTATTTGCTTGAGTCACTAAAAATTACTAATCTTATTTTTGAGTGCCATTCTAATCTTTTTTGCTTAGATTTTTGGTATAATATTACTTATTCACAATTTATTTTGATTATGAAAGAGTTTGGTGATTAATGTCTCGGTCTGTTGAATTACTAAAGAAACGTTACTTAGAAAATATAAAAGAGGAGCCTGATTTATTTGTGGGAATTGAGCTGGAGTATCCTGTTATCAATTTAGAGGGTAATGCTACAGATAGTGAAGTTGTTAAGGATCTCTTTCGGTATTTACCATCAGTTCTGGGTTTTACGATTGAAAAAGTAGATGACTTTGGAAATCCAATTCAGTTGCTTGATCCAGTCAGCCAAGATACGATCTTATTCGAAGTCTCCTATACAACTATCGAGTTTGCCTTTGGTAGGGCGGAATCCATCCAAGAGGTTGAAGTGCGTTTTCGAGATTACATGATTCTGATTCAGAAAAAGTTGGGTGAGGCAAATCATGCCATTATTGGTTCTGGAATCCATCCTTATTGGGATAAAAATGATAATCAACCGGTTGCTTATGCACGTTATCAGATGTTAATGAACTATTTGAAGTTGAGCAGAACTGTTCTAGGGACGGATTTACACGACTACCCGGAATACGGTGCTTTTATCTGTGGAAGTCAAGTTCAATTGGATGTTTCAAAGTCTAACTATTTGCGTGTCATCAATGCTTTTACTCAGATTGAAGCTGCCAAAGCCTTTTTATTTGCCAATTCTGAGTTTTCAGGGGAAGATTGGGATACCAAAATTTCGAGAGATATTTTTTGGGAAGAGTCTATGCACGGGATTTATGCTGAAAATGTAGGCGTCAATGTCAGACTCTTCAAAGACGAGAATGATTTTTTTGATTATCTAGATCATTCTGCAATCTTTACTGCGGAACGTGATGGCGAAACCTATTATTTTTATCCAATTCGAGCAAAAGATTACTTAGGGACTCCGAAAATTCATGCCTTCGCCCTTGATGGGAGGGAGATCCTTCTTTATCCTCAGGAGAAGGACTTCCAAACTCACCGTAGTTACCAGTACCAAGATTTAACAACTCGAGGTACTATTGAGTTTCGTAGTGTATGTACGCAACCCTTGAATCGTACTTTTGCTGCGACGGCTTTTCATTTGGGTTTGTTGCTTAATTTAAATAAGTTAGAAGCTTACTTGCAATCTGCGCCATTTTTTACCACATTTGGTCGTGATTACAAGTCATTGAGGCGACAATTTTCTAAGAAAATGCTCACAGATGAGGAAGAAACTGCAATTGTCGAGTTTTCAAAAGGCTTACTCCTTCTAGCTGAGGAAGGACTGGAGAAGAGAGGTAAGCAAGAAATGGTCTATTTACAGCCCTTGAGAGACAAATTGGGATTATAATTTTTGCTATAAAGCGAGAATTTTCTGAAAAATCATGATATAATGGAAAAGACTATAGATAAAGGATAGAGATTCATGACATTAGTTTATCAATCAACGCGTGATGCCGATAATACAGTAACTGCTAGCCAAGCTATTTTGCAAGGTTTGGCGACGGATGGTGGTTTGTTTACACCGCTTTCTTATCCAAAGGTCGATTTGGACTTTGAAAAATTGAAAGATGCTTCTTACCAAGAAGTTGCTAAGTTAGTTTTGTCAGCATTTTTAGATGACTTTACTGCAGAGGAGTTGGACTACTGTATCAACAATGCCTACGATAGCAAGTTTGATACTCCAGCTATTGCGCCATTGGTGAAAATGGATGGGCAATACAACTTGGAACTGTTCCATGGTTCAACGATCGCCTTTAAAGACATGGCCTTGTCTATCTTGCCATACCTTATGACGACAGCCGCTAAAAAGCATGGTTTGGAGAACAAAATCGTAATTTTGACAGCGACATCTGGAGATACTGGGAAAGCTGCTATGGCAGGGTTTGCCGATGTACCTGGTACTGAGATTATCGTCTTTTATCCAAAGGATGGTGTCAGCAAGGTACAAGAGTTGCAAATGACCACTCAGACTGGAGATAATACCCATGTTGTAGCCATTGATGGAAACTTTGACGATGCGCAAACTAACGTGAAGCACATGTTCAACGATGTGGAACTTCGTGAAAAATTGGCTGCTAATAAACTACAGTTTTCATCAGCTAACTCTATGAATATTGGTCGTTTGGTACCACAGATTGTTTATTATGTCTATGCCTACGCTCAGTTAGTCAAGACTGGTGAGATTGTAGCTGGTGAAAAAGTCAACTTCACAGTACCAACTGGAAACTTCGGTAATATCTTGGCTGCCTTTTATGCCAAGCAAATTGGTCTGCCGGTTGGCAAATTGATCTGTGCTTCAAATGACAATAATGTTTTAACTGACTTCTTTAAAACACGTGTTTACGATAGGAAACGTGAGTTTAAGGTAACGACTAGTCCATCTATGGATATCTTGGTATCTTCAAACTTGGAGCGTTTGATTTTCCATCTTTTGGGGAATAATGCGGTTAAGACAACTGAACTCATGAATGCCTTGAATACACAAGGACAATATGAATTGACAGACTTTGATGCAGAGATTCTGGGTCTCTTTGCAGCTGAATATGCGACTGAGGAAGAAACTGCGGCAGAAATTAAACGTGTTTATCAAACAGATGCTTACATCGAGGACCCACACACAGCTGTTGCCTCAGCAGTTTATAGAAAATACCAAGCGGCTACTGGCGATGCGGCTAAGACAGTGATTGCTTCAACAGCTAGTCCATACAAGTTCCCAGTGGTTGCAGTAGAAGCTGTAACAGGGAAAGTAGGCTTGACTGACTTTGAAGCCTTGACTCAATTACATGAAATCTCAGGAGTAGCAGTGCCACCAGCAGTTGATGGCCTAGAAACGGCTCCAGTTCGTCATAAAACAACAGTGGCAGCTGCTGACATGCAAGCAGCGGTTGAGGCTTATCTAGGACTTTAAGACAGAGAGAGTAAACTCGGTTGGGAAACCAACTGAGTTTCTTTTCATCAGGAGGAGAGATTGTTTAAGAAAAATAAAGACATTCTTAATATTGCATTGCCAGCTATGGGTGAAAACTTTTTACAGATGCTCATGGGGATGGTGGACAGTTACTTGGTCGCTCACTTGGGCTTAATCGCTATTTCGGGTGTTTCAGTGGCTGGCAATATTATCACGATTTACCAGGCGATTTTCATCGCTTTGGGAGCTGCTATTTCCAGCGTTATTTCAAAAAGTTTGGGGCAGAAGGATCAGTCTAAGCTAGCCTATCATGTGACTGAGGCGTTGAAGATTACTTTACTATTAAGTCTCCTTTTAGGAGCTTTGTCTATCTTCGCTGGACAAGAGATGATAGGACTTTTGGGGACTGAACAGGATGTGGCCGAAAGTGGAGGACTCTATCTATCTTTGGTGGGTGGATTGATTGTTCTCTTGGGATTAATGACCAGTTTAGGAGCCTTGATTCGTGCAACGCATAATCCTCGTCTCCCCCTCTATGTCAGTCTTTTATCCAATGCCTTGAATATTCTCTTTTCCAGTCTAGCTATTTTTATCCTTGATATGGGGATAGCGGGTGTTGCTTGGGGGACTATCTTGTCTCGTTTGGTTGGTCTTGTGATTTTGTGGTCACAATTAAAACTGCCTTATACGAAACCGACTTTTGGACTGGATAAAGACTTACTGACCTTGGCTTTGCCAGCAGCTGGGGAGCGGCTTATGATGCGGGCTGGGGATGTAGTGATCATTGCTTTGGTCGTTTCTTTTGGGACGGAGTCAGTAGCGGGAAATGCAATCGGGGAGGTTTTGACCCAGTTTAACTATATGCCCGCCTTTGGCGTCGCTACGGCAACGGTCATGCTGGTGGCTCGAGCAGTTGGAGAGGATAATTGGAAAAGAGTAGATAATTTGAGTAAACAAACCTTTTGGCTTTCTCTGCTCCTCATGTTGCCCTTGACATTTAGTATCTATGCCTTAGGGATACCACTGACTCATCTATATACGACCAATCCTGTAGCAGTCGAAGCGAGCGTTTTGGTGGTACTGTTCTCACTACTAGGGACTCCCATGGCGACAGGGACAGTTATTTATACGGCGGTTTGGCAGGGATTGGGAAATGCTCGCCTTCCCTTTTATGCGACAAGTATAGGGATGTGGTGTATCCGTATTGGGACAGCTTATCTGATGGGCATTGTTCTTGGTTGGGGCTTGCCTGGTATTTGGGCAGGGACTCTTTTGGATAATGGTTTCCGTTGGTTATTTCTACGTTACCGTTACCAACGTTATATGATGTTGAAAGGATAGAAAATGCAAAAAACAGCTTTTATTTGGGATTTAGACGGGACTTTATTGGATTCTTACGAAGCGATTTTATCAGGGATTGAGGAGACCTTTGCTCAGTTTTCTATTCCTTATGATAAGGAGAAAGTGAGAGAGTTTATCCTCAAGTATTCTGTGCAGGATTTGCTTGTGCAGGTGTCAGAAGAGAGAAAACTGGATGTGGAAGTGCTCAATCAGGTGCGTGCCCAGAGTCTGGCTGAGAAGAATGCCCAGGTAGTCTTGATGCCATGTGCGCGTGAGGTGTTGAATTGGGCAGACCAAGTAGGGATTCGGAACTTTGTTTACACTCATAAAGGGGACAATACTTTTACTATTCTAAAGGATCTGGGATTGGAATCCTATTTTACAGAGATTTTAACCAGTCAGAGTGGCTTTGAGCGCAAGCCTCATCCAGAAGCGGCTAACTATCTGCTAGACAAGTATCAGCTGGATCCTGAGAGCACCTATTATATAGGAGACCGGACTTTGGATGTGGAATTTGCCCAGAATAGCGGTATTCAAAGCATCAACTTTTTAGAATCTTCTTTTGAAGGCAATCACAGAATTCAAGAGTTAGCAGATATTCCTCATATTTTTGAGAGTAAGTAACGAGAAGATTGTGTCAGTTGTGTGACAGAGACCTAACAAACTGTTTCAAGTAATCGGGTTTGTTACAAGGAATAGACAGTTCTATTAAATAGGCCCGAGAGGGCTTTTTTTCTGCTTTTTTTGTGTTATGATAGACGGGTACTCATTTGAAAGGAATATGAACGAATGAAGAAAAGAATGATTTTAGCCTCAACAGTAGCCTTGTCTCTTGCTCCCGCATTAGGAGCTAAAGCTCAAGAAATCTCTTGGACAGCACGTAGCGTTGAGCAAATCCAAAATGATGTGACGAAAAACGAGAACAAAAACAGTTACACAGTTCAGTATGGTGATACCCTGAGCACGATTGCAGAAGCTTTGGGGGTAGATGTGACGGTTCTTGCTAATTTAAACAAAATCACTAATATGGACTTGATTTTCCCAGATACTGTCCTCACTACAACTGTCAATGAGGCAGAAGAAGTAACGGAAGTTGAAATCCAAACTCCTCAAACAGATGCTAGTGAAGAAGTGACGACTGCGACAGCTGATTTGACAACCAACCAAGTAACCGTCGATGAACAAACGGTTCAAGTAGAAGACCTTTCTCAACCAATTGAGGAAGCTCCAACTGCAACCGAGACGGAAAAACCAGCAGAAGTAGCGCCAAGTTCAGAAGTTTCTGAGACAGCGACAGTTGCTGAAGATACACCATCTACAGAAACACCTGTAGCTGAAGAAACGGCAGCAACAACTCCAGCAGAAGCACCAGTAGCAGCTGCGCCGGCAACTGAAACGCCTGCTGATACAACAGGAACAAGTGCAGCAGAAGAAACAGCAGCATCAACAGCAACTTCTGACACTGTAACTTCGACTTATCAAGCAGAGCAAAGCCAAACTCCTTCAAGAACGTATTCAGCTCCAGCGGCTCCTGACTATGCAGGACTTGCTGTAGCTAAGTCTGAGAATGCTGGTCTTCAACCACAAACTGCAGCCTTCAAAGAAGAAATTGCCAATTTGTTTGGAATTACATCCTTTAGCGGCTACCGTCCTGGTGACAGTGGAGACCATGGTAAAGGATTGGCCATCGACTTTATGGTTCCAGTGAGTTCAGCACTCGGAGATCAAATTGCAGAATATGCAGTCAAAAATATGGCTAGCCGTGGTATCAACTATATCATCTGGAAGCAACGTTTCTACGCTCCATATGATAGTAAATATGGACCAGCCTACACGTGGAATCCAATGCCGGATCGTGGTAGTGTGACCGAAAACCACTATGACCACGTTCACGTATCAATGAATTAAGAATAATAAGAAGCTATACATTTAAAAGTGTAGCTTCTTTTTGTGTAAAATAGTGTCGATAAGTGAAATAAAATCTAAAACATGTTAAAATGTAAGCGAATACAAAACTATACTAACGCTTTTAAGCATAGAGAGAAAGGATGAAGTGAATGACAAATCGATTAAAAACTCCATTTGAGAAAACAAGAGATGATTTTGAAGAGGAATTTTGTGGTGAAATTGTCGAATTCTTGATTTTTACCCTCCAAAATGTAACTGGGGCCGCTTCTTTAAAAGATGGTTGTAAAATGCCGTCCGTTCATTTTAAAGCTAGTGTCAATGTTGCAACCCAGAAATTCTCTGAACGTGAGGGACGTTTGGAATGGGTATTGACTCCTGAGGAATTTGAAGAAAAGAGATGGGGCTTTAGTTTTGAACCCTACAAAATTCATCATATCAAATGTCAAAAACGCCCCTTCATGGAGTTAGAGCCATATATGTCAGAAGTAGCTAATAACTGCTACCACTTGCTGGAATACCTAGATGACCAATCCTCAGACTCTAGGTTAGAGACCTTGATTGAAACCTATCAAAAACCGGTCATCATTCAAGACGATATTGGCGAATTCACCTTAAACAGAGCCTATTCTTGGTTTGAAGGATTCATCACTTACGAGGGTGATAAGATTCATGCTATCTTTGCTGCGAGTGCAGATGAAAGTCTCCCTCCAAGTTCTTTTGATGATCTAAAAAAATTTATGGGAACTTTCCAAGTTCAAGATACTCGGATTAAAGACTATATTGTCAAAGAACTGTGGGAAACAGCTCAAGACTGGATAGATTCAGATGAAAATGATGTGGAGTTAACAGAAGAGTATTTTACCAACTCTCTTTCCTTGAGTGAACTATCGATCAACGAAGACGGGGAATTGACCCTCTACTATGATGATAGCGAGGAAATTTTTGCAGGCCATGCCATCGAAGTTGTCATTGATAAAGAGGGAGAAATCCTTCGAGCAGATTTGGTAGGTTAGTGCTGGATTTTATCTAGAATATAGAAATAATAGCCTTTTGGGATTGAAACCAAGAGGCTATTTTTCGTGAGTAAGCAAAATAGTTGCGTTTTTAATCTTTCTGTAATATACTTGATAACTCAATAGTTGATAAATCAAGTGTACGCAAGGAGGTAGAAATGAAAAAAATTAACGACTTACTGTACCAGCTCCATTTAACAGATCAGATGATCACTCAACTCTTTGAAAAACAATTGGGAATTAGTTTGACCCGCTATCAAATCTTGCAGTTTTTACTGCAGCAGTCACCCTGCAACCAGATTGCCGTTCAGGAGAAGTTGCAAATCGACCAGGCAGCCTTGACCCGACATTTTAAAGTTTTAGAGTCAGAGAACTATGTCAGTCGCAAGCGTAATCCGGCCAATCAGCGAGAAGTCTTAGTTGAATTAACCCAAGAAGCTAAGAATCAACTCTTGGTCAGTCCATCCCAACATCACTTGAAAGTGAAGGAGCAGATGGAGAACATACTGTCAGTTGCTGAGCAGCAAGAGCTGACGACTTTACTGACTAAACTAGTGTCAGGGTTAGAAAAAATAGAATTTTAAGGAGAAGAATATGTCTATTTTTACAATTATTTTAGCAACTATCGTTGCTTTGGAGCATTTTTACATTTTTTATCTGGAAAGTGTAGCTACGCAATCAGATACTACTAGTCGCGTGTTTAATGTGGATAAGGAAGAACTGGCTCGTCCTTCAGTGAGTTCATTATTTAAAAATCAAGGAATTTATAATGCTTTGATAGGGGTCTTTCTCTTGTACGGGATTTATTTCTCACAAAGTTTGGAAATTGTGACCATCTTTGTTTTATTTGTGCTTGGTGCAGCGACCTACGGTTTTCTGACAGCAGACAAGAAGATTCTAATGAAGCAAGGTGGGCCCGCTATTTTGACTCTGCTGAGTATGTTATTTTTGAAATAAGAAAACCAGCTTCCTGAACGACGCTGGTTTTTGTATGCTCTTATCCATTTCGACGTTTACGGGCTAGTAGGGCTCTGTAAAAGAAGATGTGATTGTTTTGGATATAGGGAAGGAGTGAAAAGCTAGCAATTCCAAAAGTGATCCAATTGAGGAAGTACCAAGGGAGTAGTTGTAGGTCGAGGACAAAGCGTTGAAATTTGTAACCCTTCATCAAGAAACGGCTGGTTTTCAGGATTTGACGGGGTTTAGCCTGTCCTAAATCTAGAGTATCGCAGAGGAGGAATTCTACCTGCGAGTAGGCATAATGTTGCGGGATATAGAGGGCATTTCCTACAATCATCAAGATGAGGCTCGCGAAAAAGTAGAGTCCAAAGGTCAGAAGGAATTGCTCCGTTTCAACGGATGAGAGGTCTAGTTTTGGAAATTCTGGATGTAGGGCAACAAATCTACGAGCCAAGAGATTGCTATAAAAGAGGAAATAAACGCCTACTAAGTTTGGAATGCTCCATAAAAAGAGGTAGAAACGTTTGAGGAGCAGAGTTAGGAAGGTTTGCGAGAAGCGCTCTTCAGCAAAGAGGGCCAGGCTTGATTTTACTGAAAGTTCCGTATCAGGATCCTTGAGGAGTCGGAGTGTCGCAAAAGCAGCACCTGCTAAAAAAATCGTGCTCATAAAAGAAACCACTAACGGGAAGAGATAGGCTTGGAGCACTTGTGCCAGCATGCTGAAAAAGGATTGCTCTAAAACACGTTCTTGGAGACGAGCCAAGGGGTTGAGAAAGCCTGACAAGATGACCAGCATACTAGGAAGGAGATAGACCAGAAGGAGGCGGGGATTTTCAGCCTGAAATTGCCTAGTCTGCAGACGAATGGTTTTTAAATCAATTTTTGGGTATTTCATTCTTTCATTATACCATAGTTCGTGACAGTTCCTGGTTTTTTTGATAAAATCATACAGTATGCCTTTAGGCACAAAGTATGAACTGGGACTGTCTTTCCCAGCTTCGGAGGTAGAAAATGTCAGATTCACCAATCAAATACCGTTTGATTAAGAAAGAAAAACACACGGGAGCTCGTCTAGGGGAAATTATCACGCCGCACGGTACCTTCCCAACGCCTATGTTTATGCCAGTTGGGACCCAAGCTACTGTCAAGACTCAGTCACCTGAGGAGTTGAAGGAGATGGGGTCAGGGATTATCCTGTCAAACACCTACCATCTCTGGCTTCGCCCTGGGGACGAACTCATCGCACGCGCAGGTGGTCTCCACAAGTTCATGAATTGGGACCAGCCAATCTTGACGGATAGTGGTGGTTTTCAGGTTTATTCTCTAGCAGATAGCCGCAATATCACAGAAGAAGGGGTAACCTTTAAAAACCATCTCAATGGTTCTAAGATGTTCCTATCGCCAGAAAAAGCTATCTCCATCCAGAATAATCTTGGATCAGATATCATGATGTCTTTTGATGAATGTCCTCAGTTTTACCAACCTTATGACTACGTTAAGAAATCCATCGAGCGTACAAGCCGTTGGGCTGAGCGTGGTTTGAAGGCTCATCGTCGTCCGCACGACCAAGGCTTGTTTGGAATTGTGCAGGGAGCAGGATTTGAAGACCTTCGTCGTCAGTCAGCTCACGACCTTGTCAGCATGGATTTTCCAGGCTACTCTATCGGTGGTTTGGCAGTGGGAGAAACGCACGAAGAGATGAATGCAGTCTTGGACTTCACAACCCAACTTCTCCCAGAAAACAAACCTCGCTATTTGATGGGAGTGGGAGCGCCAGATAGCTTGATTGATGGGGTGATTCGTGGTGTGGATATGTTTGACTGTGTCTTACCGACTCGTATCGCTCGTAATGGGACTTGTATGACTAGCCAAGGTCGTTTGGTTGTCAAAAATGCCCAATTCGCTGAAGATTTTACGCCACTGGATCCTGAGTGTGATTGCTATACATGTAAGAACTACACACGCGCCTACCTTCGTCACCTGCTCAAGGCTGACGAAACCTTCGGTATCCGCTTGACTAGCTATCACAATCTTTACTTCTTGCTTAACCTGATGAAGCAGGTCCGCCAAGCTATCATGGATGACAATCTTTTGGAATTTCGTGAGTATTTTGTGGAAAAATATGGCTACAACAAGTCAGGACGCAATTTCTAAAGTGTAAAAATAGAATGCTGAAATCCTAAGTTTTCTCTTAGGATTTTTCTTCTTTTTTTGATAAAATAAGGTGTATTATGGAATAAAAATTAGATGTTTTTACGATCTAATTGAGTGGGGAATAAACTCGTATGCGTATTAAATGGTTTTCCTTGATTAGGATTACAGGTTTACTTTTGGTGCTCTTGTACCACTTCTTTCAAACGATCTTTCCTGGAGGCTTCTTTGGGGTAGACGTCTTTTTCACTTTTTCAGGATTTTTAATCACTTCTCTCCTTTTAGAAGAATTTGGGAAGGCACGCCAGATTGATTTACTGGGCTTTTTTAAGAGACGGTTTTACCGCATCGTACCACCTGTGGTTCTGATGGTTTTGGTGACCATGCCCTTTACCCTCTTAGTTCGCCAAGACTATGTTGCTGGAATTGGCGGTCAGATTGCGGGAGTTTTTGGTTTTATGACCAACTTCTATGAGATGTTAACAGGGGGAAGTTACGAATCCCAGTTCATTCCGCATCTCTTTGTTCACAACTGGAGTCTAGCTGTTGAGGTTCACTACTATATCCTTTGGGGCTTAGCGGTTTGGTTCTTATCGAAACGTTCAAAATCTAGTAGTCAATTGAGAGGGATGGTATTTCTCCTTTCTGCGGGAGCTTTCATCATTAGCTTTTTCTCCATGTTTATTGGTAGTCTAATGGCTAGTTCCCATTCGTCTGTCTACTTTTCAAGTTTAACCCATGTCTATCCCTTCTTTTTAGGAAGTATTTTGGCGACGGTTGTGGGTGTTCGTCAGACGAGCGATTTAGTTAAGCAGTTTGATCGGACGTGGGATCTTCGTCAGAATCTACTGGTGTTTGCTGCAGGCCTCTTGGTATTAGTACTCTTGACCTTCTTTGTCAAGTTTACCTACCTGTTCGCTTATCTATTTGGTTTCTTACTGGCAAGTTTAGCGGCAGTGACCATGATTTTTGCTGCGCGTGTCTTGCATGAGAAAACGCCTGAGATACAAGAACCTCGGATCATTACATTTTTAGCGGATACCAGCTACGCGGTTTATCTCTTCCACTGGCCTTTTTATATTATCTTTTCTCAGTTGATGAGTAATTTGCCTGCTGTTATTCTGACAATCATCTTTTCTTATTTCTTTGCTATCCTATCCTTCTATATTATTGAGCCATTGATTGCTGGTAAATCCAATCCTTTAATACGGAAGATTAGTCGATTGCCTCATATTAAACCAATTAGTGCTGGTGCTGCTGGCATTCTTACCTTGATTACCTTGATTATCATAGCTGTGGCTCCTCATGTTGGAGCTTTTGAGACAGACTTGATGGTCAATGGTTTCAAACAAGCCCAGACCAATATAGGACAAACAAAGACTCTTGCTGAACAAGCTGAACTGAGTCGCCTAGGAATTTCTGATGGAACAAGCCTAATAGGAGATTCGGTAGCTTTGCGTGCCAATACAGCCTTACAAGAGGCACTCCCTGAAGCGAATATCAATGCCCAAGTTAGTCGAACGACCAAGCAAGCCAATGACATCATGCTCAATAACAGTCAGAACAAGGCACTGCTAAAAACAGTCGTCATTGCAACGGGAGTCAACAATCCTGAAGGCTACAAGAATGATTTGGACAGCATCGTGAACAATCTACCGAAAGGACACCATCTGATACTGGTGACACCTTATGAGGGAGACAAGAGCAAGGACACTTACACATCAGTGGAGCAGTATGCGGCTTATGCGCGGGAATTAGCTGAAAAGAATCCTTACGTGAGCATCGCTGACTGGAATAAAGTTGCTAAGGAGCACCCTGAAATCTGGGCTGGAACCGACCAAGTCCACTTTGGGAATGATAGCAACATGATTGAAGAAGGTGCTAAGCTATACGCAGAAACGATCGCAGCTGCCGTTAAGGCTGCTCAAGAACTGCCTGTAAAATCAAAATAAGATCAAAGAGTTGGAGAAATCCAGCTCTTTTAAAATATCTCTAGAAAATAGGTCTATACCATTTACAAATGAAAAAGAAAGGTTTATAATGTAATTGACATAATAAATTCTAGAATCAATCTATCAAGGAGGTTATCATTATGCCTAATTATATTAAAGCGGATCAGTTTTTCTACCCACACGGAGTTCGTCGTGGCGGCTACTTGGAACTTGTGGATGGCAAGTTTGGTAAACATGTAGAACAGATTCCTGAAGGAGCTGAGGTGATTGACTATACAGGTTATAGCATTGCCCCAGGACTTGTGGATACCCATATTCATGGATTTGGCGGTGTGGATGTCATGGACAATAACATCGAAGGAACCCTTCATACTATGAGTGAAGGATTGCTTAGCACGGGTGTTACCAGCTTCTTGCCAACGACGTTGACTTCCTCTTACGAGCAGTTGCTTGCAGTAACAGAAAATATCGGTGCTCGTTACCAGGAAGCAAGTGGAGCCAAGATTCGTGGGATCTATTTTGAAGGGCCTTATTTCACAGAGAAATACAAGGGAGCCCAAAACCCTGCCTATATGAAAGACCCTCGTATGGATGAGTTTCGTGCTTGGCAAAAAGCAGCCAATGGCCTGCTCAATAAAATCGCCCTTGCGCCAGAACGCGAAGGTGTAGAAGACTTTGTTCGTACAGTTACGGGTGAAGGAGTGACCGTTGCTCTTGGACACTCCAATGCGACTTTTGATGAAGCTAAAAAAGCAGTAGATGCTGGAGCAAGCGTTTGGGTACATGCCTACAACGGAATGCGTGGGTTGACTCACCGTGAGCTCGGTATGGTGGGAGCCATGTATGAATTGCCACATACTTACGCAGAATTGATTTGTGACGGTCACCACGTAGATCCAAAGGCCTGTGACATTTTGCTCAAACAAAAAGGATCTGAAAATATCGCCCTTATCACAGACTGTATGACAGCGGGTGGCTTGGAAGACGGCGACTACATGTTGGGAGAATTCCCGGTAGTAGTTGCTAATGGAACTGCTCGCCTCAAATCGACAGGAAATTTGGCAGGTTCTATCCTCAAACTCAAAGATGGTTTGAAGAATGTGGTCGAATGGGGAATTGCGAATCCGCATGAAGCAGTCATGATGGCCAGTCTCAACCCAGCAAAATCTGTTCACATCGATGATGTCTGTGGTCAAATCCGTGAAGGTTACGACGCCGACTTTATCGTACTAGATAAAGATTTGGAATTGGTAGCAACCTATCTAGACGGTGTGAAACGTTATCAAGCCTAAGAAGATAGAAATAGGGGTCAATAAAGGACTCCTATTTTTATGATAGGCTGAAAAGGTATTTAAAGAAGTCTTCCTAAAGGGAAAGGCAAGCAAAATCCTTTTCTTGTAATAAAAAATTAGATATAATATACGATACAAAGGAAGTAGTAAGAATGTATCGTGTTATAGAAATGTATGGGGATTTTGAACCGTGGTGGTTCATAGAAGGTTGGGAAGAAGATGTCATCATGAGTCAATCTTTTGACAAGTATTATGATGCTCTAAAATATTATAAATCATGCTGGTTTGAGCTGGAAAAGAAGAATCCTCTTTATAAGAGTCGGAGTGATTTGATGACTATCTTTTGGGATCCTGCTGATAAACGCTGGTGTGATGAGTGCGATGAGTATTTGCAGCAGTACCATTCTTTGGTGCTTTTACAGGATGAGCAAGTCATCCCCGATGAAAAGCTACGTCCAGGCTACGAAAAACAAACAGGTCAAGAAAAGCACCGTTCTTGCTGCATGAAATGGAGATAAAAAGTAACTTTTAAAAGTTGCTTTTTATTTTTTCAATTTTTTGCGAATAGTTAGATAAGGAGGGCGGTATGGTACAAGAAATTGCACAGAAAATTATTGCTACTGCGAAAGAAAAGAAGGCTCAGGATATCTATTTTATTCCCAAGGAAAAATCCTATGAGCTTCACATGCGGGTTGGAGACGAGCGGTGTCTCGTTGATTCCTATGAGTTTGATGTTTTAGCTGCTGTGATTAGTCATTTTAAGTTTGTAGCGGGTATGAATGTAGGGGAGAAGAGACGTAGTCAGCTGGGCTCTTGCGACTATCAGCATGGGGAGAAGGTGTCTTCTCTGCGTTTGTCTACCGTAGGAGATTATCGGGGACATGAGAGTTTGGTTATTCGTTTGTTGCACGATGAGGAGCAGGACCTGCATTTCTGGTTTCAGGATATGAACGAACTGGGTGAGCAGTATAGGCAACGGGGACTCTATCTCTTTGCAGGTCCAGTCGGAAGTGGCAAGACGACCTTGATGCACGAATTGGCCAAGTCACTTTTTAAGGGGCAACAGGTTATGTCCATCGAAGATCCTGTCGAAATCAAGCAGGACGACATGCTCCAGTTGCAGTTGAATGAGGCGATTGGATTGACCTATGAAAATCTCATCAAACTGTCTCTCCGGCATCGTCCGGACCTCTTGATTATTGGTGAAATTCGGGATAGCGAGACAGCGCGTGCAGTGGTCAGAGCCAGTTTGACAGGGGCGACAGTTTTTTCAACCATTCATGCCAAGAGTATCCGAGGTGTTTATGAACGCCTTCTGGAGTTGGGTGTGACGGAGGAGGAACTAGCAGTTGTCCTGCAAGGAGTCTGCTACCAGAGATTAATCGGGGGAGGAGGAATCGTTGACTTTGCAAACAAAGACTATCAAGAACACCAGCCAACTAGCTGGAATGAGCAGATTGATCAGCTTCTTAAAGATGGACATATCACAAGTCTTCAGGCTGAAACGGAAAAAATTAGCTACAGCTAAGCAGAAGAAAATCATCACTTTGTTTAACAACCTCTTCTCCAGTGGCTTTCATTTGGTGGAAATTATTTCTTTCTTGGGAAGAAGTGCCCTGCTAGAAAAGGACTATGTGGCCCAGATGCACCAAGGCTTGTCTCAGGGGAAATCCTTTTCAGAGATGATGGACAGCTTGGGTTTTTCAAGTGCTATCGTGACCCAATTATCTCTAGCTGAAGTGCATGGAAATCTTCACCTGAGTTTGGCAAAGATAGAAGAATATCTGGACAATTTAGCCAAGGTCAAGAAAAAATTAATCGAAGTGGCGACCTATCCCCTGATTTTGCTGGGATTTCTTCTGCTAATCATGCTGGGGTTGAGAAACTATTTGCTGCCTCAACTGGACAGTAGCAATATTGCCACTCAAATCATCGGCAATCTGCCACAAATTTTTCTGGGACTTGTGTTGGTTTGCACTCTGTCTCTACTTTTAGCTCTCACTTTCTACAAAAGAAGTTCCAAGATGCGAGTCTTCTCTATGTTAGCACGGATTCCCTTTCTTGGAATCTTTGTCCAGACTTATCTGACAGCCTATTATGCGCGTGAATGGGGCAATATGATTTCGCAGGGGATGGAGTTGACGCAGATTTTTCAGATCATGCAGGGACAGGGTTCCCAGCTCTTTAAAGAAATCGGTCAAGATCTGGCTCAAGCCCTGCAAAATGGCCGCGAATTTTCTCAAACCATAGCGACCTATCCCTTCTTTAAAAAGGAGTTGAGTCTCATCATTGAGTATGGGGAAGTCAAGTCCAAGCTGGGGAGTGAGTTGAAAATCTATGCAGAAAAGACTTGGGAAGCCTTTTTTACCCGAGTCAACCGCACCATGAATTTGGTGCAGCCACTGGTCTTTATCTTTGTGGCCCTGATTATCGTTTTACTTTATGCGGCAATGCTTATGCCCATGTATCAAAATATGGAGGTAAATTTTTAAAATGAAAAAACTCATGACAAATTTAAAAAAAGCCAAGGTTAAAGCTTTCACTTTGGTAGAGATGTTAGTGGTCTTGCTCATCATCAGCGTTCTTCTCTTGCTCTTTGTGCCCAATTTGACCAAGCAAAAGGATGCCGTAGATGACAAAGGAAAAGCTGCTGTTGTTAAGGTGGTGGAAAGTCAGGCAGAACTCTATAGTCTGGATAAGAATGAAGATGCGAGTCTAAGTAAATTACAGGCCGACGGCCGTATCACAGCTGAGCAAGCTAAGGCTTATAAAGAATACCATGCAAAACAAAAAACAAGTCAAACTGTTGCGGATTAAGGCCTTTACCATGCTGGAAAGTCTCCTTGTTTTGGGACTTGTGAGTATCATTGCTTTGGCTTTATCTGGCTCAGTCCAGTCTAGTTTTGCAGCAGTGGAAGAGCAGATATTTTTCATGGAATTTGAAGAACTATACCGTGAAACTCAAAAGCATAGTGTAGCTAGTCAACAAAAGACTAGTCTAAACTTAGATGGGCAGACAATCAACAATGGTAGTCAGAAGTTGACTGTTCCCAAAGGGATTCATGCACCATCTGGACAAACGATTCATTTTGATCGAGCTGGGGGCAATTCGTCCCTGGCTAAGGTTGAATTTCAGACCAGCAAAGGAGCGATTCGCTATCAATTATATCTAGGAAATGGAAAAATTAAACGCATTAAGGAAACTAAAAATTAAGGCAGTGATCTTACTAGAAGCAGTAGTAGCGCTAGCCATATTTGCCAGTATTGCAACCCTCCTCTTGGGACAAATTCAGAAAAATAGACAAGAAGAGGCAGAAATCTTGCAAAAGGAAGAAGTCTTGCGTGTGGCGAAGATGGCTCTGCAGACAGGTCAAAATCAGGTAAACATAAACGGAGTGGAGATTCAGGTGTTTTCTAGTGAAAAGGGATTGGAGGTTTATCATGGTTCAGAGCAGTTACTCGACCTTAAAGATCAGTAAGGTAAAGGCGTTTACTCTTTTAGAATCTCTGATTGCCCTTATCGTCATTAGCGGAGGTTTGCTCCTTTTTCAAGCTATGAGTCAGCTCCTCATTTCAGAAGTTCGTCACCAGCAGCAAAGCGAGCAAAAGGAGTGGCTCTTGTTTGTGGATCAACTGGAGGCAGAGTTAGAGCGTTCGCAGTTTGAAAAGGTGGAAGGTAATCGCCTCTACATGAAACAGGATGGTAAGGATATCTCTATAGGTAAGTCTAAATCGGATGATTTTCGAAAAACGGATACCAGCGGACGGGGCTACCAACCTATGGTTTATGGACTTAAATCAGCTCAAATTACAGAGGAAAATCAATTGGTTCGCTTTCGTTTCCAATTTCAAAAAGGCTTAGAAAGGGAGTTCATCTATCGTGTGGAAAAAGCAAAAAGTTAAGGCAGGCGTTCTTTTATATGCAGTCACCATGGCAGCTATCTTTAGTCTGTTGTTGCAGTTTTATTTGAATCGACAAGTAGCCCATCACAAAGACTTTGCCCTAAACAAAGAAAAGCTGGCAGCTTTTGCCATGGCCAAGCGCAGTAAAGACAAGGTTGAGCGAGAAAGTGGGGAACGAGTCTTCAACTTAGGAAAAGTCAGGTATCAAAATACGAAAACAGGTTTTGCAACAAGTGTTCATATGAATAAGGGTAACTATGAATTTCTCTTTCCTCCGATGAAAACCCAAGAAAAGAAAACAGATAAAAAGGAAGAGGTAGCGACTGATTTGAGTCAAGAACCAAATCAGAAAAAAACAGAAAATAAGGCAGATAAGAAAGACAATTCCTAGCCAATTCAACTACTTTGTGTTAAACTAAAAGCATGAAACACGATTTTAATCACAAAGCAGAAACCTTTGATTCGCCCAAAAATATCTTTCTTGCAAACTTGGTTTGTCAAGCAATTGAAAAACAGATTGCTCTTCTATCAGACAAGGAAATACTGGACTTTGGTGGTGGGATGGGTCTGTTAGCCTTGCCTCTAGCTAAGCAAGCCCAATCGGTTACCCTTGTAGACATCTCGGAGAAAATGCTGGAGCAATCCCGTTTGAAAGCAGAGCAACAAGACATCAAGAATATCCAGTTTTTGGAACAGGATTTACTGGTGAATCCTTTGGAGCAACAATTTGACCTGATTGTTGTCAGTCGAGTTCTTCATCATATGCCTGATCTAGATGCAACTCTTGCCATGTTTCACCATCACCTTAGGGAGAATGGACAAGTCCTCATCGCTGATTTTGTCAAGACAGATACCAACCACCACGGCTTTGAGCTGACTGAACTGGAAAATAAGCTCGCCCAGTTTGGTTTTTCGAGCATTGATAGTCAGATTCTTTACAGTGCTGAAGACCTGTTTCAAGGAAATTACTCAGAACTCTTTTTTACAGTAGCCCAAAAATCACTCGCTGACTAAAGCGGTGATTTTTTCTCTTCAGATGGAAAAAATAGGGGAATTTTGATAAGATAGGAATATGGATTTTGTAAAAATAGAACAAGCTTATACGTATTTACTAGAGAATGTCCAAGTCATCCAAAGTGATTTGGCGACCAACTTTTATGACGCCTTGGTAGAGCAAAATAGTATCTACCTAGATGGCGAGACCAAGCTAGAGCAGGTCAAGGAGAATAATCAAGCCCTTAAACGCCTAGCACTTCGCAAGGAAGAGTGGCTCAAGACCTACCAGTTTCTCTTGATGAAGGCAGGACAAACGGAGCCTTTACAGGCCAATCACCAGTTTACACCGGATACCATTGCCCTCCTCTTGGTACTTGTTGTGGAAGAGTTGCTTGACCAAGAGGAAATTAGCATCCTTGAAATAGGCTCTGGTATGGGGATTTTGGGGGCTACTTTCTTGACTTCTCTTGCTAAAAAAGTAGATTACTTGGGAGTCGAAGTGGATGATTTGCTGATTGATCTGGCGGCTAGTATGGCAGATGTGATTGGTTTACAAGCTGGTTTTGTTCAAGGAGATGCCGTTCGTCCACAAATGCTTAAAGAAAGCGACGTGGTCATCAGCGACTTGCCTGTTGGCTATTACCCAGACGATGCCATCGCTTCACGCTATCAAGTGGCTTCAAGTCAAGAGCATACCTATGCCCACCATTTGCTGATGGAACAAGGCCTCAAGTACCTTAAGTCAAATGGCTATGCTATTTTTCTAGCTCCGAGTGATTTATTGACCAGTCCTCAAAGTGATTTGCTGAAAGGGTGGTTGAAAGAGGAAGTGAGTCTGGCTGCTATCATCGCTCTGCCAGAGGATATTTTCTCAACTGCAAGCCAAGCTAAAAGTATTTTTGTCTTACAGAAGAAAAGAGACAAGGAAATAGAACCCTTTGTTTACCCTCTTACTAGCTTGCAAGATCCGTCAGTTTTGTTGCCCTTTAAAGAAAATTTTCAAAATTGGAGCAAAGGTACTGAAATATAAAAGAGATTTTGTTATAATAGATGAAAACGCTTAAAAAGAGGTATCATCTTATGACAAAAACAATTGCAATCAATGCAGGAAGCTCAAGCTTGAAATGGCAACTTTATCAAATGCCTGAGGAAAAAGTTTTGGCTAAAGGCTTGATTGAACGTATTGGATTGAAAGATTCCATTTCAACAGTAAAATTTGACGGTCGTTCGGAGCAACAAATTCTTGATATTGAAGACCACACACAAGCCGTTAAAATTTTATTGGATGACTTGATTCGTTTTGACATCATTAAAGGGTACGACGAGATTACAGGTGTCGGACACCGCGTCGTTGCAGGTGGTGAATATTTCAAGGAATCAACAGTTGTTGAGGGAGACGTGTTAGAAAAAGTTGAGGAATTGGGATTATTGGCCCCTCTTCACAATCCAGCTAACGCAGCTGGAATTCGCGCATTTAAGGAATTGCTTCCAGATATTACCAGTGTTGTTGTATTTGATACTTCATTCCACACAACCATGCCAGAAAAGGCTTATCGCTACCCTCTACCAACTAAATACTACACAGAAAACAAGGTTCGTAAATACGGTGCCCACGGGACAAGCCACCAGTTTGTCGCAGGAGAAGCAGCGAAACTTTTGGGCCGTCCTCTAGAAGATTTGAAATTGATTACCTGCCATATTGGTAATGGGGCTTCTATCACAGCTGTTAAGGGCGGGAAGTCTGTAGATACTTCTATGGGATTCACACCACTTGGCGGTGTGATGATGGGAACTCGTACAGGAGATATTGACCCTGCTATCATCCCTTATCTCATGCAATATACAGAGGATTTCAATACCCCAGAAGATATTAGCCGCATTCTCAATCGTGAATCAGGGCTCATGGGAGTTTCTAGTCAGTCAAGCGATATGCGTGATGTGATTGCTGCCATGGAAGCAGGGGACCATGATGCGACTTTGGCTTATGAAATGTATGTTGATCGTATCCAAAAACATATCGGTCAGTACCTTGCAGTCCTAAATGGAGCAGATGCGATTATCTTCACAGCAGGTATCGGTGAAAATGCAGCAGATTTCCGTGAGGATGTCATTTCAGGTATCTCTTGGTTTGGTTGTGATGTAGATCCAGAAAAGAATGTCTTTGGTGTAACGGGAGACATCTCAACTGACGCAGCGAAAATCCGTGTCTTGGTTATTCCAACAGATGAAGAATTGGTGATTGCACGCGATGTTGAGCGCTTGAAAAAATAAGTAAATACACGTAAAATTTGATTGTGAAAAGAAGTTGGGAAAGAGATTTTCCAGCTTTTTTTATGTAGAAAATGTCTAAAACCTTGCTGTTATTGGCTTTTTCAAAAAATATGGTATAATAGTAGTAATTTAATAGATGGAGTTGAGTTTTGAAGAAAAGCTTTCGTGTAAAAAGAGAGAAAGATTTTAAGGCGATTTTCAAGGACGGAACGAGTTTTGCCAATCGAAAATTTGTTGTCTATCAATTGGAAAACCAGCAAAACCATTTTCGAGTAGGACTGTCCGTCAGCAAAAAGCTGGGGAATGCAGTTACCAGAAATCAAATTAAGAGACGAATCCGGCACATTCTACAAAGTGTAAAAGGGAGTTTAGTAGAGCATGTTGATTTTGTCGTGATTGCCCGAAAAGGGGTGGAAACCTTGGAATATGCAGAGATGGAGAAAAACCTACTCCACGTATTAAAGTTATCAAAGATTTACCAGGAAGGAAATGGGAGTGAAAAAGAAACTACAGTTGACTAGTTTGTTGGGCTTGTCCTTGTTTATCATGACAGCCTGTGCAACAAATGGTACAGCTAGCGATATAACAGCAGATTCGACAGATTTTTGGAGTAAATTCGTCTATTTTTTTGCTGAAATTATCCGCTTTTTGTCCTTTGACATTAGTATCGGAGTGGGGATTATCCTCTTCACAATCTTGATTCGGACGATTCTATTACCGGTCTTTCAGACACAGATGGTTGCCTCTAGAAAAATGCAAGAGGCTCAACCACGCATCAAGGCTTTGCGAGAGCAATATCCGGGTCGTGATATGGAAAGTAGAACCAAGCTAGACCAGGAGATGCGCAAGGTTTATAAAGAGTTAGGGATCAAGCATTCATCCTCTCTCTGGCCAATTTTAATACAAATGCCGGTCCTCTTGGCGCTCTTTCAAGCCTTGAGTCGAGTAGACTTTTTGAAAACAGGTCACTTTTTATGGATTAATTTGGGAGGAGTAGATACAAGTTTTGTTCTTCCGATTTTGGCGGCAGTCTTTACCTTCTTGAGTAGCTGGTTATCGAATAAAGCTTTGTCCGAAAAAAGTGGGGCTACGACAGGGATGATGTATGGTATGCCTGTATTGATCTTTGTTTTTGCCATCTCTGCCCCAAGTGGTGTAGCCTTGTACTGGGCTGTATCCAATGCTTATCAAGTTCTGCAAACCTATTTCTTGAACAATCCTTTCAAGATTATTGCTGAAAGAGAAGCAGTGGCACAAGCAGAAAAAGATTTAGAAGGTAAGAAGAGAAAAGCCTTGAAAAAAGCACAGAAAAAGAAAAAATAAGGAGGAATCTGGTAATGGTATTATTTACAGGTTCAACGGTTGAAGAAGCAATCCAAAAAGGATTGAAAGAATTAGACATTCCAAGAATGAAGGCCCACATCAAGGTCGTTTCAAAAGAGAAAAAAGGTTTCTTGGGCTTGTTTGGTAAGAAGCCAGCTCAAGTTGATATCGAAGCGATTAGTGAAACGACAGTGATCAAAGCCAATCAGCAGGCCGTCAAGGGTGTTCCTAAAGAAGTCAATGAAAAGAATGAACCAGTGAAGACCGTCAGCGAAGCAACAGTTGATTTGGGGCATGTAGTGGAAGTCATCAAGAAGATTGAAGAAGAAGGTCAAGGTGTTTCTGAAGAGGTCAAGGCTGAAATCCTGAAAAATGAAAAGCATGCTAGCACGATTTTGGAAGAAACAGGTCATATTTCAATTTTAAATGAACTTCAAGCAGAAGATGTTATTGAGGAAGTGGAATCTGCTCCGGAAAAAGAAACTGAAACGCAGGAAGCAGCAAGCCAATCGTTGGAAGACTTAGGCTTGAAAGTAGAACCAAGTTATGACATCGAACAAGTAGTAGCTGAGGTCGCTAGTTATGTTCAAACGATTTTGAATGATATAGATGTCGAAGGTATCATTTCAAGTGACTATAACCGTCGCATTATCAATCTTCAAATTGACACCAATGAACCAGGTCGTATTATCGGCTATCACGGAAAAGTCTTGAAAGCTCTTCAACTGTTAGCGCAAAATTACCTTTACAATCGCTATTCAAGAACTTTCTACATCATGATTAATGTCAATGATTACGTTGAACACCGTGCAGAAGTCTTGCAAACCTACGCTCAAAAATTGGCGACTCGCGTTTTAGAAGAAGGACGTAGCCAACAAACAGATCCAATGTCAAATAGCGAACGCAAGATTATCCATCGCATTATTTCACGCATGGATGGCGTGACGAGTTACTCTGAAGGTGACGAGCCAAATCGCTATGTTGTCGTAGATGCAGAATAAGCAAAGTAAAATCAGGGTCATCCTGATTTTTTGCTAGGAAAGGAAAGATTCAGATATGCTGAAAGCAGTTAGAGAATATCTATCATTTGCAGGGGTCCAGTATCGTAATCCTGATAAAGCTGGTGATGAAAGAGAAAAGATGCTGGAATTGCGTCACAAAGGCCAAGAGGCTCGGAAGTCTTTTACAGAATTGGCCAAAACCTTTCAAGCAAGTCATTCAGAATGGCAACTCCAACAGACTAGCCAGTGGATGAATCAAGCACAACGCTTACGGCCACATTTCTGGGCCTATCTACAGAGAGACGGACAAGTGACAGAACCTATGATGGCTCTTCGTTTGTATGGAACACCTGCTGACTTTGGGATTTCTTTGGAAGTCAGTTTCATCGAGCGAAAGAAAGATGAACAGACCTTAGACAAGCAAGCCAAGGTTTTAGAGCTTCCAGCGGTAGAAGGAATTTATTATCTAGTCTACTCAAATGGGGAAAGTCATAAGGTGGAGGCTACTGAGGAGAATCGCCGTACTTTACGAGAGAAGCTGAGAAATCAAGAAGTTCGTAAAGTCTTAGTCAAGTCAGATGTTTCCTTCATTGAAAATCAGTCAGTAGAAGCGATATTGGAGGAGCTAGAAGACGCTTATACTCGCTTGCTCCCGTACTATGAAGTGACGAGGGAATGGAAAATCAAATGTGTTAGATGAACGCAAATTGTTTTATTGCTATTCTATGCATTTTTTCATATAATAGAAAAATAGGATGTGTGATTCATTAATCACCTCAAAGAGAAAGGAAATTCTATGTCAAATCTATCTGTTAATGCAATTCGTTTTCTAGGTATTGACGCCATTAACAAAGCAAACTCAGGTCACCCAGGGGTGGTTATGGGGGCTGCTCCAATGGCCTATAGCCTCTTTACAAAACAACTTCGTATCAATCCTGCTCAACCAAACTGGATCAACCGCGACCGCTTTATTCTTTCAGCAGGTCACGGCTCTATGCTTCTTTATGCCCTTCTTCACCTTTCTGGTTTTGAAGATGTTAGCATGGATGAAGTCAAGAACTTCCGCCAATGGGGTTCAAAAACACCAGGTCACCCAGAATTTGGCCATACTGCAGGGGTTGACGCTACAACTGGTCCTCTAGGACAAGGGATTTCTACTGCTACTGGTTTTGCCCAAGCAGAACGTTTCCTTGCAGCCAAGTATAACCGCGAAGGCTTCAATATCTTTGACCACTATACTTATGTGATCTGTGGCGACGGAGATTTGATGGAAGGTGTTTCAAGCGAGGCAGCTTCATACGCAGGTTTACAAAAACTCGACAAGTTGGTTGTTCTTTATGATTCAAATGACATTAACTTGGATGGTGAGACAAAAGATTCCTTTACAGAAAGTGTTCGTGACCGTTACAATGCCTACGGTTGGCATACAGCCTTGGTTGAAGATGGGACAGACTTGGAAGCTATCCATGCTGCTATCGAAACAGCTAAAGCTTCAGGCAAACCATCTTTGATTGAAGTGAAGACTGTTATTGGATACGGTTCTCCAAACAAACAAGGAACCAATGCGGTACACGGTGCTCCTCTTGGAGCAGATGAAACTGCAGCAACTCGCCAAGCGCTTGGTTGGGACTATGAACCATTTGAAATTCCAGAACAAGTTTATGCTGATTTCAAAGAAAATGTTGCAGACCGTGGCGCATCAGCTTATCAAGCTTGGACAAATTTAGTTGCAGATTATAAAGAAGCTCACCCAGAACTGGCTGCAGAAGTAGAAGCTATTATCGACGGACGTGATCCAGTCGAAGTGACTCCAGCAGACTTCCCAGCCTTAGAAAATGGATTTTCTCAAGCAACTCGTAACTCGAGTCAGGATGCCTTGAATGTTGTAGCAGCTAAGTTGCCAACCTTCCTAGGTGGATCAGCTGACCTTGCTCACTCAAACATGACTTATATCAAAACGGACGGACTTCAAGACGACGCTAATCGCTTGAACCGTAACATTCAGTTTGGTGTTCGTGAATTTGCAATGGGAACGATCTTGAACGGGATGGCCCTTCATGGTGGGCTTCGTGTTTACGGTGGTACTTTCTTTGTCTTCTCTGACTATGTGAAAGCAGCTGTCCGTTTGTCAGCATTGCAAGGACTTCCTGTGACTTATGTCTTCACCCACGATTCAATCGCGGTTGGTGAAGATGGTCCAACTCACGAACCAGTTGAACACTTAGCAGGTCTTCGTGCTATGCCAAATATCAATGTTTTCCGTCCAGCAGATGCGCGTGAAACTCAAGCGGCTTGGTACCTTGCAGTGACAAGCGAGAAAACACCAACCGCCCTTGTCTTGACACGCCAAAACTTGACTGTTGAAGAGGGAACAGACTTTGACAAGGTTGCAAAAGGTGCCTATGTTGTCTATGAAAATGCGGCAGACTTTGATACGATCTTGATTGCGACAGGTTCAGAGGTCAATCTAGCTGTTGCAGCTGCCAAAGAATTGGCTAGCCAAGGCGCAAAAGTCCGTGTAGTCAGCATGCCATCTACAGATGTCTTTGATAAACAAGATGCAGCATACAAGGAAGAAATCCTTCCAAATGCAGTTCGCCGTCGTGTTGCAGTCGAAATGGGTGCAACTCAAAACTGGTACAAATATGTTGGTCTAGATGGTGCAGTTCTCGGTATTGATACTTTCGGAGCATCTGCCCCAGCACCAAAAGTATTAGCAGAGTACGGATTTACGGTAGAAAATCTAGTCAAAGTTGTTCAAAACTTGAAATAATTGCAGAAATCAGAGTGAAAACTCTGATTTTTTATAACCATAAAAACAAGGTACAACCTTGTAAAAGTAGCTGAAATTTGATATAGTAGTCCTATGTAAAAGACAAAGGAGAAAACAATGAATCCAAATATTACTTTTTTAATCATGCTTGTAGGTATGATGGCCTTGATGTTCTTTATGCAACGTTCTCAAAAGAAACAAGCTCAAAAGCGTATGGAAAGCTTAAATAAACTTCAAAAAGGCTATGAAGTTATTACAATTGGCGGCCTTTACGGAACAGTGGATGAAGTAGACACTGAGAAGAGAACAATCGTACTTGATGTAGATGGCGTTTATTTGACTTTTGAATTGGCTGCTATCAAGACCGTTTTGCCACTCAAAGAAGCTGTGACACCAGAAGGAACAGTTGTTGACGAAGACGGAGCAATCGAAGAATAAAACGGGACCTGTCACTCCCGTTTTTCTATGAAGTAAGAGGAAAAGGGATGAGAAAAATAGTATTTGTGTGCTTAGGAAACATCTGCCGTAGCCCCATGGCAGAGTTTGTAATGAAATCCATGACGAGCGATTACCAGGTTGAGAGTCGTGCGACTTCATCTTGGGAACATGGTAATCCGATTCATAAGGGAACGCAGGGGATTTTCCGGCAGTATCAGATTCCTTATGACAAAGACAAAACATCACTCCAGATTCGTAGAGAAGATTTTGAATCGTTTGATTACATTATCGGTATGGATGCTTCAAACGTTTCAAATCTGCGTCAAATGTGTCCTCAGGAATTGCAACATAAGATCTACCCTTTTGCATCTGAAAGTGTTCCAGATCCTTGGTATACAGGAGATTTTGAGGAAACCTATGATCGCATCACAAGTGGATGTCGAAGCTGGCTAGATCGATTAGAAAATGAGAGTGACAATGGAAAAGCTTAAACAAATCTATGAAAAGTATAGAGTTTACCTAACTCGCCCTAGGCTAGAGTTCATTGCAGTAGTCGTAATTGCACTCTGTGCCCTTTCAGTATTTCTACTAAATACACCTAAAAAGGGTGCCCTGACACTTGATGGCGGTGCTCTTGTTTATGATGGTACCCTGGTACGAGGAAAAATGAATGGCCAAGGAACTCTGACCTTTGAAAATGGAGACCAATATACAGGTGATTTCAATAATGGAGCCTTTAATGGAAAAGGAACTTTCCAATCAAAAGATGGTTGGAAATACGAAGGTGATTTTGTAAATGGTCAGGCTGAAGGCCAAGGGAAGTTGACGACAGAGCAAGAAGTTGTTTATGAAGGGACCTTTAAACAAGGCGTTTTTCAGCAAAAACAGTAGTCTCCAAGTTAGGAGGCTATTTTCAAAGCCTGAAAAGAAAACGCTTTCTTTACTTAAATTCGAGAAAAAACTATCAACTAGAAAAACTTTGTGAAATAAAAAAATTTTTTCCATAATTTCACAATCGTCCAGACAAAACTCTATTGCATAGCTACATTGAGAAAAAAATCACAATCTCAGAAAAATTCTTTGTGAAATACTTATGAAACTGTTTACAAAGCATAAAAAAAGAGTTATAATAAACTTGTGAAAAAATTAACAAAGGATGACATCCTTAAAGGCTATGGAGGATAATATGGCTGATAAAAAAACAGTAACACCAGAGGAAAAACAACTTGCTGCTGAAAAGCATGTCGACGGTCTTGTGAAAAAAGCCTTGGTTGCGCTTGATGAAATGCGCAAGTTGAACCAAGAGCAAGTTGACTACATCGTAGCAAAAGCGTCTGTTGCAGCACTTGACGCGCACGGTATTCTTGCACAACACGCAGTTGAAGAAACTGGTCGTGGCGTATTTGAAGATAAGGCGACAAAAAATCTATTTGCCTGTGAACACGTAGTGAACAATATGCGTGGAGTTAAAACAGCTGGAGTTATCGAAGATGATCCAATTACAGGTTTGACGAAGATTGCGGAGCCAGTCGGAGTTATTTGTGGTATCACTCCAACAACAAACCCAACTTCAACAGCAATTTTCAAATCATTGATTGCTTTGAAGACACGTAACCCAATCGTTTTCGCCTTCCACCCATCAGCTCAAGAATCTTCTGCTCATGCTGCACAAATCGTTCGTGATGCAGCCATCGCAGCCGGTGCACCTGAAAACTGTGTTCAATGGATTACAGAGCCATCTATGGAAGCAACTGGGGCACTTATGAACCACGAAGGTGTTGCGACTATCCTCGCAACTGGTGGGAATGCTATGGTTAAAGCTGCATACTCATGTGGGAAACCAGCTCTTGGGGTAGGTGCCGGAAACGTTCCTGCCTACGTAGAAAAATCTGCTGACCTTCGTCAAGCTGCTCATGACATCGTGATGTCTAAATCATTTGATAATGGGATGGTCTGTGCATCAGAACAAGCGGTTATCATTGATAAAGAAGTGTATGACAAATTTGTAGAAGAATTCAAATCATACCATACTTACTTTGTCAACAAGAAAGAAAAAGCGCTTTTGGAAGAATTCTGTTTTGGTGCAAAAGCTAACAGCAAGAACTGTGCTGGTGCTAAGCTAAATGCCAACATCGTTGGTAAACCAGCAGCATGGATTGCTGAGCAAGCAGGATTCAAAGTACCAGAAGGTACAAATATCTTGGCTGCTGAATGTGCAGAAGTTGGAATTAAAGAACCATTGACTCGTGAAAAATTATCACCTGTTATTGCAGTTTTGAAAGCTGAAGATACTGAAGATGGACTTAAAAAAGCTCGTCAAATGGTTGAATTTAATGGTCTAGGACACTCAGCTGCTATCCATACAAAAGACGAAGCTCTTGCAAAACGTTTCGGTACGGAAATAAAGGCAATGCGTATTATCTGGAACTCTCCATCTACCTTTGGTGGTATCGGTGATGTATACAACGCCTTCATTCCATCATTAACACTTGGATGTGGTTCATATGGACACAACTCAGTTGGTGATAACGTATCCGCTATCAACCTTCTTAACATCAAGAAAGTAGGAAAACGTAGAAATAATATGCAATGGTTTAAAGTTCCTTCAAAAATCTACTTCGAACGTAACTCAATCCAATACCTTCAAACTTGCGAAGGTATCGAACGTGTCATGATTGTTACCGATAAATCAATTGAAAAACTCGGTTTTGTACAACGTGTGATTGACCAATTGAATCTTCGTAAAAACAAAGTCACGATTCAAGTCTTCTCAGATGTTGAACCAGATCCAGATATCACAACAGTTCGTCGTGGTGTTGAAGTAATGCGTTCGTTTGAACCAGACACTATCATTGCCCTTGGTGGTGGTTCACCAATGGATGCAGCTAAAGGTATGTGGATGTTCTATGAACAGCCAGACGTTGACTTCGGTGACCTCGTTCAAAAATTCATGGATATCCGCAAACGTGCCTTCAAATTCCCATCACTTGGTAAGAAAGCACAATATATCGGTATTCCAACAACATCTGGTACAGGTTCAGAAGTAACACCGTTTGCAGTTATCTCTGACAAGGCAAACAATCGGAAATACCCAATCACTGACTACGCTTTGACACCAACCATTGCAATTGTTGACCCTGCTTTGGTAGAATCTGTTCCAGCATTTATTGCTGCTGACACAGGTATGGATGTCTTGACACACGCAACTGAAGCTTATACTTCTAACTTTGCCAATGACTATACAGATGGTATTGCTCTTCAAACCATCAAGTTAGTCTTCAAATATTTGGAAAAATCTGTAAAAACAGCTGACCCAGAAGCCCGTGAAAAGATGCACAATGCCTCTACAATGGCTGGTATGGCCTTCGCCAATGCCTTCCTTGGAATGAGTCACTCAATGGCGCATAAGATTGGTGCTGTTCACCACACCATTCACGGACGTACAAATGCTATTTTACTTCCTTATGTTATCCGTTATAATGGAACTCGTCCATCTAAAACTACAACATGGCCTAAGTACAATTACTGGAAAGCTGATGAAAAATTCCAAGATATCGCTCGTATGCTAGGTCTTCCTTGCTCAACACCAGAAGAAGCGGTTGAAGCTTATGCCAAAGCAGTTTACGATCTTGGTGAAGCAGTTGGAATCACAATGAACTTCAAAGGCTTTGGTATCGATGAAAAAACTTGGAAAGACAGCTTGCATGAGATTGCCTTACTTGCTTACGAAGATCAATGTTCACCTGCAAACCCACGCTTACCAATGGTAGCTGACATGGAAGAAATCATGGCAGATGCTTACTATGGTTATAAAGAACGTCCAGGACGTCGTAAATAATCGTTTATCAGCCTAGAGGCAGGAGTTATCCTGTCTCTTTTTTGTACATTTTTTTGAAAAATGGTATAATAAGCGCATATATTTATTTGAACATCAAACATTTTTATGGCATTGTGAGGAAGATATGGGACAAGTGAATGAATTAGGAGAGAAGGTACGGCTTCTTAGAGAGGAGAAAGGTCTTAGTCGTCCAGTTTTTTGTGGAGATGAGTCAGAGTTATCCGTTCGTCAGTTGGTACGCATTGAAAAAGGAGAATTTCGTCCTACTATAAAAACACTAGAATATATAGCGAATAGGCTAGATATTCCAACCTATATTCTGATGCCAGACTATAAGGAATTACCCAAGCGTTATCAAGAATTAAAGTACTTTCTTCTTCATCATCCTGACTATGGAGACAAAGAGTTGCAAGAGCAGAAGGAAGAATATTTTGATGAGATTTTTGAATGTTTTTATGATGATTTGCCACGTGATGAGAAAGTGCTAGTGGATTGTCTTCAAGCTATAGATGCAGTGAGAATGACTAGTAATTCCTTATATGGAAGCAGTGTGATTGAGGACAGTCTTCAAGACTTACTATCCAGAGATGTATACAGGGCTGAGGAATTGTTGAAATTGAGACTGTATTTTCTTTGTCAGTTAATGGATGGTTTAAACGAGGGTGAGATAAAAAAGTCTGAACATGAAACCATTCTTTGTTTTCATGACAAATTAAGTTCTCAGGTTGATAAGATAGAGTTCGATTGTTTGGACTTACTTAGAGACTCCTTGTTAGCTTCTTTAACTTGTATAGAGATTATGGGGTTGCTTCATTATTTTAAGAGAGCAGTTGAGACCTTAAATAAAATAGGACAGAAAACACGAGATTTTCAAAAACAACCGATTGTCTTGATGCTTGAGTGGAAATATTATATTCAGATGGATTATGAAACAGCCAAACAAAAGTATGAAGAAGCAAAAATGATGGCGAGAATGTTTGGAAATGAGAAGTTAGTCGTTAGTTTAGACAATGAATGGACGGAGGATCTAGAAAGATATCGTTAAAGAGTTTATAGGAGTGACATTTCTGTCATTGGAGGAATGTCGCTTTTTTGTTACAATGAATTCTAAAAAAGAGAACGGAATTGCTTGTTTCTTTTGAATCTGATTCTGTTAGATTAATTTATATTGGTATTGTTTATTTTAGTTTGTATCGGTACACGATATCACAAGTGATTAAAGGAGATTGTAATGTCCATTTTATCCATTAAAAATATTTCAAAATTTTACGCCTTGGATGGGAATAATAAAGAGCAGGCTCTAAGGAATATTAACCTGCAAATTGCTGAAGGGAAAATCACTGCGATTTATGGCCCGTCAGGATGTGGAAAAACCAGTCTATTAAATATTATCAGCGGTTTAGATAGGGAGTACGAGGGAATTTTAGACTTTAAAGGAGAGTCTCTCAAGGAATTGTCAGAGGTTGAATTGACGCAATTTCGCAAAGACAACATTGGGTTTGTCTTTCAAAACTTCAATCTCATCCCCCATCAATCTGTTTTGGATAATGTTAAGTTGCCTCTCTATGTCAAAGATTTATCGGATAAAGAAATGACAAGAATAGCCCAAGAACAACTTCATAATTTAGGGATGGAGCCTTTTATGGCTAAGAATGTTAAACAGCTCTCTGGTGGACAAAAACAACGTGTAGCCATTGCGCGTGCTCTGGTAAACCAACCAGATATGATTGTAGCTGATGAACCAACTGGATCGCTCGATTCTCAATCTCAAGAGATGGTTTTAGAAGTGTTCAAAAATTTGGCCCAAGCTGGGAAAACAGTACTGATTGTTACTCATAACCCAGAGGTTACTGAATATGCAGATGTGATTATCAAAATGAAGGATGGTGAAGTCGTTGAAGAAGTCAAAAAATAAAGGATTGTCCTTTAAAAACAAATTCAAACTTTCTTTAAGTAACTTTTTGGAAAGAAAGTGGCGTAACTTGCTGATTGCAGTAGCGACCTCGATTGGTTTTGTAGGTGTATTGGTTTCGTTTGGGCTAGGAAATGCCTTGATTTCGATGATTGATGAAAATACCAACGGGGGGAAGCTCCCTTCCCAAGTTCAGATTGCGCTGAATTCTAGTGTTGCTGGCAGAGGTTTTTTGAACCAAGATGATAAGAACTATATCGTGGATACGATTGGGAAAGAAAATATTAAATATCTAGAAAGTCCTTTTGGCATGACCATGTCAAAGATTAGCATAGACGGACACGAAGTAGAATTTAGCCAATCTATGCCTTCTTATGCTCAAGTCGTGAGTTTGTATGAAGATACAAGTATTTCTGTTAGTAGCAATGAAAAAGAAAAAGTGTTAGCAGGCACTCTTTATACGGATGTTAACGAGCAGGGATTGACGATTCCGATGAGTTTGCTCAAAAATTGGAATGAACAAACAGGGGAAAATCTGACAGCTAGTGATGTTATTGGCAAGCCAGTTTCAGCAAGCATTGTAGAAAATGCTGCTGAAGGTAGCAAGTTGGCAGGTTTTCAAACTCATATTGTGCGTGTCATCAATGACGAAGATGATGCAGAGGATAGCAATAGTTTCATGGCTTCCAACCAGATGGAAACTATTTTAAAAGAAGCTGAATTTACAAAGGCTGTATCCTATTTTATTCTGGAACTTAAAGATCCTTCTCGTACGAAAACAGTAATAGAAGAATTGCAGAAAAATAAGAAGTATACAGTTCTTTCTCAACAGGCCGTTCTTGATATTGTGATTACCTTTATTCGTGTCATTCAGGGATTACTGATTGTGCTTTCTTCACAAGCGATTGTGGTGGCAGCAGTTATGATAGGGATCATTATTTACATCAATATCATGCAACGTTCTAAGGAAATTGGTGTCATGAAGGCGGTTGGCTATCAAAATAGAGATGTGAAAGGAATCTTTATCTACGAAGCTCTTTGGATTGTAGGGATCGCCTTGCTAATAGCCTTTATCATTGCACAAGGACTAGGAAGCCTAGCGAATATTATTGTCCACCATTTCTATCCGTCTATCTCTAAAGTTTTTGAATTAAATCTTCTCTCCGTTTCAGGAACTCTTATTTTTGCTTTGTTTCTTGGCTATATTTCAGCCTACTTCCCAGCACGTAAGATTAGTAAAATGGATCCAGTGGAATCCTTACGCTATGAGTAGGGAAAGAAGTTTATCAAAAAGAAACTGACAGAGAAAATCAACGCCCGTACTTGCAATTAAACTCAAATAGTTATATAATAGGTTTGTTGAAAGGTGATTTGTAGTGATTCAAGTTACTCTTTTCACAATAAAATTTTCAGGATTTTCATAAGGAGGAAATCACTAATGGTAGTTAAAGTTGGTATTAACGGTTTCGGACGTATTGGTCGTCTTGCTTTCCGCCGTATCCAAAACGTAGAAGGTGTTGAAGTTACTCGCATCAACGACCTTACAGATCCAGTGATGCTTGCACACTTGTTGAAATACGATACAACTCAAGGTCGTTTCGACGGTACTGTAGAAGTTAAAGAAGGCGGATTTGAAGTTAACGGTAAATTCGTTAAAGTTTCTGCTGAACGTGATCCAGAACAAATCGACTGGGCTAACGACGGTGTAGAAATCGTTCTTGAAGCAACTGGTTTCTTTGCTACTAAAGCAGCTGCTGAAAAACACCTTAAAGGTGGTGCTAAGAAAGTTGTTATCACTGCTCCTGGTGGAAGCGATGTTAAAACAATCGTATTCAACACTAACCACGATACACTTGATGGTACTGAAACAGTTATCTCAGGTGCTTCATGTACTACAAACTGTTTGGCTCCAATGGCTAAAGCTCTTCATGACAACTTCGGTATCGTTGAAGGTTTGATGACTACTATCCACGCTTACACTGGTGACCAAATGATTCTTGACGGACCACACCGTAAAGGTGACCTTCGCCGTGCTCGTGCTGCTGCAGTTAACATCGTTCCTAACTCAACTGGTGCTGCTAAAGCAATCGGTTTGGTTATTCCTGAATTGAACGGTAAATTGGATGGAGCTGCTCAACGTGTTCCTGTTCCAGCTGGTTCAGTAACTGAATTGGTAGCAGTTCTTGACAAGAACGTTACTGTTGATGAAGTAAATGCAGCTATGAAAGCAGCTTCTAACGAATCATATGGATACACTGAAGATCCAATCGTATCTTCTGATATCCTAGGTATGTCATTCGGTTCATTGTTTGACGCAACTCAAACTAAAGTTCTTGACGTTGACGGTAAACAATTGGTTAAAGTTGTTTCATGGTATGACAACGAAATGTCTTACACTTCACAACTTGTTCGTACTCTTGAATACTTTGCAAAAATCGCTAAATAATTCTTGAGTCGATAAAAAAGCAAGGCTTTCTGACCTTGCTTTTTTGTATATATAAGAATAGATGATCATGTCATCCATTCTTTTTTAATTTTTTTTCAAAAGTATCCGATAGAACAGTGAAACTCAATTTTTCTAAGGTGAGTGGATGGGTAAAAGAAAGGCGAAAGGCATGAAGCATAAGCCGACTTGTTTTTGATTTACTATTATAGAGAGGGTCACCCAAGATAGGATGCTTGTGATGAGAGAGGTGAACACGAATCTGATGCGTTCGACCGGTCTTTAGCTTGCAACGAACCAGAGAAGTCTTATTTGGGAATTGCTTTAATCGACTGATATGTGTTTCAG
Source organism: Streptococcus oralis (assembly GCF_023109005.1). GTDB lineage: Bacteria > Bacillota > Bacilli > Lactobacillales > Streptococcaceae > Streptococcus > Streptococcus oralis_BU. Next base: position 35,404 of record NZ_JALDTU010000012.1, read on the forward strand.
CGTATTGCCCATTTTTGGGATCTACTACTCGTTTTCTGCGATCATGACGATCACGCCCGATTTTATCTTGAAAGACAAGTTCTTTACTCTCCACTCGTCCTTCTACGAGTGCCCAGTACTCGCGAGCAATTTCTTTTTTCTCCAACAAGCGATTAAGAATGGGAAGAATAAAAGGGTTCTTAGCAAAAAGCACTAGCCCGCTGGTTTCCATATCTAGACGATGAACGACGTAGCAAGTTTGCCCAACGTAGGCAGAGATATGATTGAGAAGGGCGATTTCGTTTGGTTGGTTACCGTGAGTTTTCATACCCTCAGGTTTGTTGACGACGATAAGATGTTGGTCCTGATAAACTTCTTGAACGAGGTCTGGATTTCCCCAAAGTATTTCCTTTTTGGGATAATCTTCCTCGTCAAAAGTCAATTGGCAAATATCCCCTGGCTTCACCATCTCGTTCCAGTGAACTTCTTCGTGGTTAATTAAGATGTTCTTCTTGGTTCTCAAAAAGTGACGGATTTTTCTAGGGATGAGGAGTTGTTCCTCTAGAAATTGTTTGACCGTCATTTGAGGCAGGGATTCGGGTAATGTAAATATGAATTGCATACAGATATTGTAACAAAAAAAGCCCTATTTGGATAGGGAGTAGCTAAATTCTTGAGTTCCTATGGTGAAGATGATAAAATAAACGCATGAAATTAGATAAATTATTTGAGAAGTTTCTTTCTCTCTTTAAAAAAGAAACGAGTGAATCGGCGGAGTCTGATTCGACTAGCATGCGTCGTTCTCGGAGCGATAGAAAAAAAATGTCACAAGTAGGGCCAATTCGGAAATTTTGGCGTCGTTATCATCTGACAAAGATTGCCATTATTTTAGGGTTAAGTGCAGGTTTGCTAGTAGGAACCTACCTATTTGCGATAGCCAAGTCTACCAATGTCAATGATTTGCAAAATGCCTTGAAAACGCGAACTCTGATTTTTGACCGCGAAGAAAAAGAGGCAGGAGCCCTATCCGGTCAAAAGGGAACCTATGTTGAGCTGGCAGATATCAGCAAAGACTTGCAGAATGCTGTTGTCGCAACAGAGGACCGTTCCTTCTATAAAAATGATGGGATTAACTACGGTCGTTTCTTTCTAGCCATCCTTACAGCAGGTCGTTCTGGAGGGGGGTCTACCATCACTCAACAGTTGGCGAAAAATGCCTATCTTTCCCAGGACCAGACCGTTGAACGGAAGGCCAAGGAGTTTTTCCTTGCCTTAGAGTTGACAAAGAAATACAGCAAGGAGCAAATCCTTACTATGTACCTCAATAACGCTTACTTTGGAAATGGGGTATGGGGTGTTGAAGATGCGAGTAAGAAATATTTCGGTGTATCGGCTTCACAACTAACGCTTGATCAGGCGGCCACTCTAGCAGGGATGCTCAAGGGACCAGAATTGTATAATCCATTAGATTCTGTTGAAACTTCAACCAATCGTAGGGATACTGTTTTGCAAAATATGGTTGCGGCGGGCTATATTGATAAAAATCAAGAGACCGAAGCGGTTGGAGTAGATATGGCTTCACAACTGCAAGATAAGTATGAAGGCAAGGTTTCGGATTATCGTTACCCATCTTATTTTGATGCAGTTGTCAACGAAGCGGTTTCCAAGTACAATCTCACAGAAGAAGAGATTGTCAACAACGGCTATCGAATCTATACAGAACTTGATCAAAACTACCAAGCCAATATGCAGGTTGTTTACGAAAACACCTCACTATTTCCAAAGGCAGAGGACGGAACACATGCCGAATCAGGTAGTGTCGCTCTAGAACCTAAAACAGGTGGGGTGCGTAGCGTTGTTGGTCGTGTAGCTAGTGATGACAAACCAGGCTTCCGCAATTTTAACTATGCCACTCAGTCTAAGCGTAGCCCGGGCTCAACCATTAAACCTTTAGTCGTTTATACACCTGCAGTAGAAGCAGGATGGGCCTTAAACAAGCAATTGGATAATCATACGATGCAGTACGATAGTTATCAAGTGGACAATTATGCAGGGATTAAGACTTCTCCTGAAGTACCTATGTATCAGGCTTTGGCGGAATCACTTAATTTACCGGCAGTGGCGACTGTAAATGCATTAGGTATTGACAAAGCTTTTGACGCTGGGGAGAGATTTGGCCTGAGTATGGAAAATGTTGATCGAGTTCTTGGAGTCGCTCTCGGTGGAGGCGTAGAGACGAATCCTCTCCAGATGGCGCAAGCCTATGCAACCTTTGCTAATGAAGGTTTGATGCCTGAAGCGCATTTTATCACTCGTATTGAAAATGCCAGTGGTCAGGTCATCAAGAGCCATAAAAACTCCCAAAAACGAGTGATTGATAAGTCTGTAGCTGATAAAATGACCAGTATGATGCTAGGAACATTTACCAATGGTACAGGAATTAGTTCGTCGCCAACAGATTATGTTATGGCTGGAAAGACGGGTACTACTGAGGCTGCTTTTAATTCAGTATATACTAGTGACCAGTGGGTGATTGGTTATACTCCAGATGTGGTAATTACCCACTGGCTCGGCTTCCCGACGACGGATGAGAACCATTATCTAGCAGGTTCGACCTCAAATGGAGCAGCCCATGTCTTTAGAAGTATGGCTAATACCATTTTGCCATACACTCCAGGTAGCACTTTTACAGTTGAGAATGCTTATAAACAAAATGGTATTGAACCAGAAAATACGAAAAAGCAAGTTGTTGAAAATGAGACAAACCAGTCTGAGGACCCGATAGGAGATATTCGTAGTCGTGCACAAAATCTTGTAGATGAAGCAGGACGTGCGATTTCAGAAGCTAAAATAAAAGAAAAAGCCCAGACAATATGGGACTCAATCTTTAATCTATTTCGTTAAGAGGCTTGTCAAAGCCTAGGTTTCTTGTTATAATAGATAAGATGGAGGCGTTATGGCACTAAAAAAAGCAAGCCTAGCTTGTGCAGTTTGTGGTTCAAGGAATTACTCAATCAAAATTAGTGGGAACCCCAAGCCAACACGACTAGAAGTAAATAAATTTTGTAAACATTGTGGGAAATATACGACACATAGAGAAACGAGATAGGAGAGAACGATGGGCTTCATTAAGGATATTTTTAAACTTCTTAAAGAAACAACGTGGCCAACTCGCAAGGAAAGCTGGAGAGATTTTCGCTCTATTATGGAATACACAGCCTTCTTTGTGGTCATCATTTACATTTTTGACCAGTTGATTGTTTCAGGTTTGATTCGATTTATTAACATTTTTTAGAAGAAAGGCAGAGAGCTTCTGCTAATTTCTTCTATTATGAAAGGAAATATCATGGATAGTTTTGACAAAGGATGGTTTGTTCTACAAACTTATTCTGGCTATGAAAATAAGGTAAAAGAAAATCTATTGCAACGTGCGCAAACGTATAACATGTTGGATAATATTCTACGCGTTGAGATTCCAACACAAACCGTGCAAGTTGAGAAAAATGGAAAGAAAAAGGAAGTTGAAGAGAATCGCTTTCCAGGTTATGTCCTTGTAGAAATGGTCATGACAGATGAAGCATGGTTCGTCGTTCGAAACACACCGAACGTAACAGGATTCGTCGGCTCACACGGGAACAGATCAAAACCAACTCCACTATTGGAACAAGAAATCCGTGATATCTTGGTTTCAATGGGACAAACTGTTCAAGAGTTCGATATTGACGTTGAAGTTGGACAGACAGTCCGCATTATTGATGGCGCTTTTGCAGACTACACAGGGAAAATTACTGAAATTGATAACAACAAAGTGAAGATGATTATCTCTATGTTTGGTAATGATACGATTGCAGAAGTGAATCTCAACCAAATTGCAGAATTATAACCCCAGAGAGGCTTGACCTCTCTTTTTATGTGCCGTTGAGGGAGGAAGAAGTATAGAATAGAGGAAGTAGACCCAGGGGTTCACGCATTTTGCTAAACTAAATGCAGAAAGGAGAGGTCTATGAATCTAAAAGACTTATATGAAGAAAGTAAGGGAATCGTCCATAAGTGTCGCAAAGATTATCATTTGCATCTGTGGGAGAAAGAGGACTGGGATCAGGAAGGCATGTTATGCCTGTATGAGCTGGTGAGCCGTAATCCAGAGTTATTAGAGGGCGAGCGCCATCGACTTTATGTCTGCTTTAAAACAAAATTTAGAAATCGTATTCTAGATTACATCCGTAAACAGGAAAGCCACAAGCGACGTTTTGACAAAGAACCCTATGAAGAGGTGAGTGAGATTAGTCATCGCCTAGGAGAAAAAGGACTCAGGCTAGACGATTATTATCTCTTTCACGAACTTCTAAAGAATTACAAATCAAAGCAGAGTATGGAAAAACAAGAGTTAGTGGACCGTCTCATGGGAGGGGAAGTCTTCAGAGGACGTAAAGCTCTTCTAAGAGAACTTTCCCTTATTTTTTCAGAATTTCGATAAAGAGGTAAAAAAGTTCTTGACAAAGGAGGAAAAGTAGGTATAATAGAAAGAGTTGAAAAGCTCAAGGTCCGTTGGTCAAGGGGTTAAGACACCGCCTTTTCACGGC
>NZ_JALDTU010000013.1:0-5891 GCF_023109005.1 Streptococcus oralis
ATAATAGGCCACGCAAATGTCTTAACTGGAAAACTCCTTATGAAGTCTTCTATGAAGAAAATGTGCACTTAATTTGATAATTCAAGATACAATAAATAGGCTCCATAATATCCATAGGGAATTTACCCACTACAAATATTAAAATATTATAGAGCCAATAAAGTTATGTAGATTTGTTGTGATTCTGTTTGCTGGCTTCAAAAAAGAAGATGGACCGCGAACAATTTTCTGCTAACTTTGCAATCAGCGTAGTTTTAAAGAGCTAAGATATGTTTGAGGAAAGTCGCTAAATATGCTATACTAAAGGGGATTGGTGGATTTTTATAGAACGATTCACTCAGAAAAAATAAGAAATTAATCTAACAAAAATAGATCGTCTTTCAGAGACTTTTATGTCATTTCTCAGATGAAAATGCTTGGAAATCAAGGGATTTGTTTTGAGAATTGGTTTATTCTTATGCTTTATCAAGGTGTATCTCTAGGAGACTTCTCCCGTATTATCGCTTGTTCCATAGGAAATATGCACATCTTGAAAATTGGAACTGACTACAATGAAAAATTGAATGCTAAGGAGATAGAGGGAAATGTTTTACTTTGTACCATCTTGGTATTGTCAAGGTAGGAAATGGTATTCAACTGCTTTGCCTTTTTATTGTTCATCAAAACAGATGATGTTTGATGATACCATGAATTTATTACAGATGCTTCAACCTGCTGGTAAGGATAGTAGAATTCTAGTGTTGAACTATTCGCCTCATATTCGAACCCTCTGTTATCAGGAGAAAATCGAACCAGCTGGGATGTGGAATCTATTTGATAATCTACAAGGTTTGACAGATGTTTTGCCCCGAAAGCTCGGTTTGGATGATTTGAAATGGCCACAGGGAGCGGAATTCTTTTATACTCCCTTTCTTGTAGATGTTTATTTAAATCAGAACCACTATGCCCAGATTAATTTTTCTCAGACTGGCAATATTTTCGATATTATCTATTTTAAAAATAATCAGATGGATCACCGTTTGGTCTTTGATGATCGAGGCATAGTTTCTAGTGTGATTTATTTTGAAAATAATCATCCAGACCATCAAGATTATCTGAATCCACAAGGTCAGTGGCAGTTTAGGGAATTCTTGACAAGAGATAATCATCAAGTGCTTGTCAATCCTGAAGTCCAAGAAGCATTCGCAAAGAATGTTTATAGTGATATTGAGGAGCTAATCAAGGAAAAACTGGACCAGTATTTATCTTCTGCCCTAACAAGAGATGATATGCTTATTGTTTCAGCAAATCCTCAACATAACCATCTTTTCCACAAGGCTAAGAGACACTACAATCTTACCTTCTCTTTCTTTGCTGAACGCTACCCAATTGAGAACAGAGAAGAAATCCTAGAGGATTTGCAAGGTACACCATTCTTTATTGTTGATAGTTTCAGTAAGGTTCAAAAGATGGATGAACTGATCGGCAAAGCCCAGCTTCCCCCTTATTATGAGGTGGCTCCTTATGACATTCGTCTGCAGGCAGAAGAAAGCCAGCAGGAAAAGCCAGCAACTGTCTATGTCAATGTTGATACTTTACCTGAAGAATATCTTCAAACTGTCTTTAGGACCATATTTGATATGATGCTAGAGAAGGAATGGATGAAGTTACTGATTGGTACTCAGAGTTTGGAGTCTGAAAGAGTAGTATTTATCAGACAATTTGTCAAAGAATATTTATTAAACAAGCTAGCTTTAGAAGAAAAAACATCAATTCATGGAGGCATAAACTCCATAGATCAAAAAGCTACTTTTGATAATGAGAAGAACTTCAGAGAGCGAATGGAGTTTAGGACGTTCCACAGTTCTGCTGAAATGGCAAAAATGATGAAAGATGTTCGCGTCATCCTTGATTTGGGAAATCCGGCAGATATGCTTGTGCAAATTGCAGGATTAAGTAGGGGCATTCCTCAGATTAATTTATATAGTTCCTCTTATGTCAAGCATGGAGAAAATGGTTCGATTATAACTGATATTTCTAATCTTAAAAATGTAATATTGTATTATTTGACGGATATAGAGCTTGCATATAAATGCAAGGAACATTCATCTAGTAAGATCGAACAGTACAAAAAGGGAGAAATTATCGAAATGTGGAAAAACACAATAAAGGAATTAAAGGAAAATGAGAGAGATTAGTGTTCTACAAATTGCTGATGAGAACTGGCAGGAGCAATATGGTATTCCTAGTAATATAAGGTGGACATTTGTTAAGCCAGAGGGGATGGTGTCATTTGTGCCTACTGATATTGAGATGTTGAGTGGATGCAGAGAAGATAGGGCAAGGCTTGCAAAGGTTTATGACCTTATATTGGTGGATACGCTAGAACATTTCGAATACATCACTGTTCTGGATAGCCTTATTCAGCCTTATCGTTTGTTTTACCATGAACGTTGCCAGATTACTACGAAAGATTTGAAAACATTCTTGTTTCGTAAGAGAGCAGTCAAGTCGCAATTTGAAAATCCTGAGCAGATTTTGTACCGTTTTTCTCGTGCTTTTTTTTCTCAGCAAAGTGGTTCCAAGCTCAAAGTAAATCATTTAGCAGTTCATCCTTGCTTTAGTGGCCAGATTAATTATGAAGGAAGCAATTATCTCAGTTTGGCTGGAGAATTCGGGGAGGATTATCAACCCCTAGCGAACTATCAGTATAATATTTATCTGGATGCAGATACCCCTTTGGACTTGTGGCCAGAATTTAGGATCTTAGGAGACTGCTCAGTCCGCTATATTATCAAAGGGTATCCTGTCGCGCTTTCTCCAATGCAAGAATGGATTTATGATGAAGCGGTCTATGACAAGCCTCTAATTTTAGACACGCAGGATTCCTACTATCTAAGCATTAGTATTCAAGCTAAGGGACAAGGAATCGTGAAAATAGGTCCCCTTCATCATCGAGATTCTCATTTAGGCTATGGTGACTTGTTAGTTGGTGGGAATCGCATTATTGATAAAAATAGAGAGGAACTGATTTATTTCTTCCATCCGGGTGATTTGAAACCACCTCTCAATGTATATTTTTCAGGTTATCGTCAAGCAGAAGGCTTTGAAGGATTCGATATGATGGCTGGTATGGGAGCTCCCTTTTTATTAATTGGAGATCCGCGTTTAGAGGGTGGTAGCTTTTATCTTGGGTCAGATGAGTTAGAGCAAAAGCTTATTCAAGTGATTCATCATTGTTTGGATGAATTAGAATTTACAGCTGATCAGCTAGTTTTGTCTGGTTTATCAATGGGGACATTTGGCGCTCTCTATTATGCTTCTAAACTAGAACCTCACACCGTTATTGTCGGTAAACCCTTGGTAAATTTAGGTGATATTGCTGTAAATGAGTCTTCCCTCCGTCCTGGCGGATTCCCAACGTCTTTGGACATCCTTTATCGTACGATGGGCAAGCCATCTGATGAAACAGCAACAAAATTAAATGAGTATTTTTGGAAATCCTTTAAAGCTGCTGATTTTTCAAGGACAAAATTTATCATAGCTTATATGTGTCAGGATGATTATGATGGCCGTGCTTATTCTGCCTTGGAGGAAGAGCTCGAAAATCGTAATGATAAGGTTAGCATGATCAGCAAGGGATTTGAGGGACGACATAATGATGATACGCAGGGTGTTGTTGGATGGTTTTTTAATCAATACATAGCACTATTAATGAATAGTTTTGAAAGGAAGTTTAATTCGTGAGATATAAGGAGGAAGTCTATTTTGCTTATTGGGATATGCAAAGTGTATCTCAGTATTTATATGGTTCATCTGTCAGGGTCTTAGAGGATGGTCGAGTTTTATATGAGAATCAATTTATGCCGTCTGGGACAGTTATTCACGAATGGTACTCGAAAGCCAATTATCAGGATCTGAGAAATACAAGTCAACTTCCTGATTTGAAGCGGGGAGAGAAATATGTCATTGGAAGCTATCTAGAAACTCTTCCTGAAAATTCAACTTACTTAAAAGTTATCTTTATGGATTCGGCTAATGAGGAAATTTTTTCTCATAATGTGAAACCAGAGGAGACAGCGAGTGTTTATGTACCAACTGACACTCATCACTATAAAATTCAATTGGTCAGTGGAGGCTGTCAGCGCTTCTTGTTTGAGGGGATTTATATTGCCCAAGAAGGTGTGGCAGACTATACAGTTAATCGCTACTGGATCTCAGATTTGCTTCATAGGGACAATGAGAAGAATACCATTTACGTTTGCTTTACAGAGCCTGAGTTCAATCGGACAGGTTTTGTTCCAGAAAGAGTGCAGGAACATTTTCCAAATTTGGTAATGGTGAACTCTTCCTACAAAAGTTCACTTTTATACATGGAAAAAGAGTTTTTTGGAATCTTACTCGATAAAATTGAAAGCCTATCAAGACAGTATTCTTTTGAAAAAGTAGCTTTTATTGGCTATGGACCCATTTCAAATATTGCGGCCCTGTTTTACTCAAAACAATTTTCAACTTCCTATGCTTTAGTGACAGATAGTTTTCTAGCTGAATTAGACTATCATCGCTTACTGGAACGTCATCGAAAACGAGTGAATTATCCGATTTTTAGGGATTTATTGCTATATCGCTTTGATTCAACAAGAGTTAAAGAATATGGAAGTTTGAAGATGGAATCTCAGGAATTATCCAATTTTGTCTATATACTAGATCAGTCAGCTTTGTTGAAAAATATAAATCTAGAGACAACTGAAGAGTGGATGAGGGAAAATGTAACCTAAGAATGCCTTTCTATGAACCCCTTGTCCTGAAAAACCGAAGGAGAATCTAACCTGTGTATGACAGATCTTAGCAAAATGTAGTCAATATAAAAATTAGAGTTCAGATTGTCACGACAATTTTCACCTTTTGATGTTGAAAGGATTTGATGAATTTTGTGAGTGAAAAAATAGAAGCAGAATGCTATTCATTGTATAAAATGAGAGTTAATTCTATATTGATATGGACAACAAAAGAAAATTAGTGTTCTTTTCTGGGTGATGCTTTGACAGATTGAACTTCAAACCTTATAATAGTAGTGATAAATAGTTTTTTAGGAGAAAAAATAATATAATGAGTAAAAAAGAAGAGTTATCAGGATTTCAACTCCTGTTATCGAAAATCAAGCGATTGGTCAATGAGGAAGAGAATGATTATGATGTTCACTATTCTGACGTAACTGAATTGAAACCTGTTAGCAAAAAGGTGAAGGAACAAAAAGAAATGGTGAGGAAAGCCAGTGAGAGTTTTGAATTACCATTAGAGTCTGTTTCAGTTATGGAAGTTCTAGAAGCTTTTCAAGAAAAAAATAGTTTAAACATGGCTGAATTGATAAAAAATGTTAGCTTGAGTTTATCGACTAGTGCACTTGCTTCACTAAGTGAATTCATCGCAGTTTCTTATAGTGAATCTTATAGTCAAAGCATTTCTGAAAAGGGCTACTCTTTGCGCAATTCAATGTCTAATTCGTACTCGATTAGTGATTCTTTTTCGGTATCAGAATCTCTCTCTGTTTCTTCTGTTGAAGAATCTATGAGTCATAGTTTATATGTCTCTGATTCGGAAAGCTTATTGTCTAGTCAAAGTGCTAGTGTAGCAGAGTTAGAATCAATTAGTGTTTCGCAGTCCTTGTCAGTCAGAGATTTTTTGTCTGAGAGTGAAGAAACCGGCATTTTAGAATCTGAATCACTCTCTGAAAGTTCTTCTGACTTTGTATCAGAAAGCGAGAGTTACAGTGAATCAGAATCCCAACAAGACAGCGACTCCGTTTCACTCATCACATCAGATCTTGTATCCGATAGTGAAGAAACCGGCATTTTAGAATCTGAATCACTCTCTGAAAGTTCTTCTGACTTTGTATCAGAAAGCGAGAGTTA
>NZ_JALDTU010000013.1:5991-7905 GCF_023109005.1 Streptococcus oralis
ATCACATCAGATCTTGTATCCGATAGTGAAGAAACCGGCATTTTAGAATCTGAATCACTCTCTGAAAGTTCTTCTGAATTTGTATCAAAAAATGATTTGGATGAAGTAGATTCGAAACATCTAATGAATTTAGTAGAAATTGGAGATAATGTAGGTGAGTTTGTGTATGAGACAAGTATTCAAGTAACTCAGCCATGGGGGGATTCTGAGAATGGAAATTCATGGATAGGGCAAGAGAAGGAAGGGAATATGCAAAAACCAGCTTTTCAGCAACTATCTCGTGAGTTTAAAAATGTCGTAAGTAGATTATCTGGTTTGAGCTCTATTATTCATAACAAGGGCAGAAAGAATCATTTAATAAATAATGATATTTTTAAATAATAACAATCTAATTTATAAAGAAAAAAATAGAAGGAGTCGTCATGATTAGAAATTTTTTGTCAAATAGTGGGAAAGGTTTAGGAACAACAGATGTTCTTTCAGTTGGTGAATTTCGTGGAGGAGTGTTGCACGGGAAAATCGACTATAAAACAGTACCACTAGGTTTTTACGATTTACTAGGACAATCTAAACCGATCAGTTCAAGAAACTATATTGAGGATTTGAATTTGATTCAATCCATGGGCTTTAATGCCTATCGTATCTCTATCTCTTGGGCTCATCTATTTCCAACTGGAGAAGAGTTGCAGCCAAGTGAAGAAGGATTGAAATATTATGAAATAATCATTGACGAAGTTCTGAGAAAAGGCATCGAGCCAATTGTTACCCTCAGTCATTTTGATATCCCTCTTAACCTACATGAAAAATATGGTGCATGGAGAAATCGTCAGATGATTGAACTCTTTGAGCGCTATGCAGAAGCTGTTTTCCGTTATTTTAAAGACAAGGTGAGATACTGGATTACATTCAATGAGTTTAATATTTTGCACCATTTACCATTTTTGGGGGGAGGATTATTATTTGAAAATAGTGAGAATCGTGAACAGTTAATCTGGCAAGCAGCTCATTATCAATTAGTTGCTTCTGCCCGCGTCGTTCAATTAGGTAAAACAATCAATCCAGAGTTTCAGTTTGGTGGAATGCTTGTCGTTAGTCAAAACTATAGCCAGCAAATTGACAATGCTATGGATGCTATGGAAGCTGAAGTTAAGAATCGTAAAAACTATTTATTTACGGATGTTCAAGTTCGTGGTTATTATCCGAACCACTTCTTGCGTCGCTTGGATCGTGAGCAGATTGCTTTAGATATTTCAGATGAAGATCTTTCTATCTTAAACAGAGGTACAGTTGATTTTGTAAGTTTTAGTTATCATGCATCTAATAACTCTGAAGAAGTTTTTGCTGATAAGTATGTAGCTGAGACTAGAACTAAAAAATCAGCTAATCCAGTCGGTCTTCGTTTGGTTATGAATAGTCTATATGATCGTTACCAAAAAGCATTGTTTGTCGTAGAAGATGAACTCGTCTTGGATGATGCAGATAACTCTGTTATGGAAGAATTGAAAACAAATATTCAAGGAATCGTTAAAGCAGTAGAGTTTGATGGTGTTGAACTTTTAGGCTATACACCTCTCAGCTGGGTGGAACTTGATTTTTAAAATAAAAGTGGCTCTTTGTCAACTGTCGTGGGTTGAAGAAAAGTTACAACCTGGAGAGGATCATTTTGTTCCTCTCCTTTTTAATGTTCAAAGCGGTGAGAATTCTAGTTTTAAAGTTATCAAAGTTCCGAAAGCTGAAAGCATTGCACTTGATGACCTTGATGAGGTTGTTAGTAGCTTCAAGTTTTGCATTTGAGTAGGGCAGTTTTAGCGCATTCACAATATTGTCCTTATCTTTCGATAAATTGTAAAATATAGTGCAACAAAAAAACTCATAGCGTTTCATTGGTGTAAACTATAAGTAACCATACAAACA
>NZ_JALDTU010000014.1:0-5197 GCF_023109005.1 Streptococcus oralis
CTCAAGGTCCGTTGGTCAAGGGGTTAAGACACCGCCTTTTCACGGCGGTAACACGGGTTCGAATCCCGTACGGACTATGGTGTATTGTGGTTAGAAAAAACTTGAAAAAAGTTTAAAAAAACTGTTGACAGAGAGAGTTAGCTGTGATATACTAATATAGTTGTCGCTTGAGAGAGATTGAGTGACAAAGACCTTTGAAAACTGAACAAGACGAACCAATGTGCAGGGCACTATAACTAAGGTTATAGTACTGAACAATGAAAAACAATAAATCTGTCAGTGACAGAAATGAGTGAGAACTCAAACTTTTAATGAGAGTTTGATCCTGGCTCAGGACGAACGCTGGCGGCGTGCCTAATACATGCAAGTAGAACGCTGAAGCTTGGTGCTTGCACCGAGCGGATGAGTTGCGAACGGGTGAGTAACGCGTAGGTAACCTGCCTGGTAGCGGGGGATAACTATTGGAAACGATAGCTAATACCGCATAAAATGGATTATAGCATGATAATCCATTGAAAGGTGCAAATGCATCACTACCAGATGGACCTGCGTTGTATTAGCTAGTTGGTGGGGTAACGGCTCACCAAGGCAACGATACATAGCCGACCTGAGAGGGTGATCGGCCACACTGGGACTGAGACACGGCCCAGACTCCTACGGGAGGCAGCAGTAGGGAATCTTCGGCAATGGACGGAAGTCTGACCGAGCAACGCCGCGTGAGTGAAGAAGGTTTTCGGATCGTAAAGCTCTGTTGTAAGAGAAGAACGAGTGTGAGAGTGGAAAGTTCACACTGTGACGGTATCTTACCAGAAAGGGACGGCTAACTACGTGCCAGCAGCCGCGGTAATACGTAGGTCCCGAGCGTTGTCCGGATTTATTGGGCGTAAAGCGAGCGCAGGCGGTTAGATAAGTCTGAAGTTAAAGGCTGTGGCTTAACCATAGTACGCTTTGGAAACTGTTTAACTTGAGTGCAAGAGGGGAGAGTGGAATTCCATGTGTAGCGGTGAAATGCGTAGATATATGGAGGAACACCGGTGGCGAAAGCGGCTCTCTGGCTTGTAACTGACGCTGAGGCTCGAAAGCGTGGGGAGCAAACAGGATTAGATACCCTGGTAGTCCACGCCGTAAACGATGAGTGCTAGGTGTTAGACCCTTTCCGGGGTTTAGTGCCGCAGCTAACGCATTAAGCACTCCGCCTGGGGAGTACGACCGCAAGGTTGAAACTCAAAGGAATTGACGGGGGCCCGCACAAGCGGTGGAGCATGTGGTTTAATTCGAAGCAACGCGAAGAACCTTACCAGGTCTTGACATCCCTCTGACCGCTCTAGAGATAGAGTTTTCCTTCGGGACAGAGGTGACAGGTGGTGCATGGTTGTCGTCAGCTCGTGTCGTGAGATGTTGGGTTAAGTCCCGCAACGAGCGCAACCCCTATTGTTAGTTGCCATCATTCAGTTGGGCACTCTAGCGAGACTGCCGGTAATAAACCGGAGGAAGGTGGGGATGACGTCAAATCATCATGCCCCTTATGACCTGGGCTACACACGTGCTACAATGGCTGGTACAACGAGTCGCAAGCCGGTGACGGCAAGCTAATCTCTTAAAGCCAGTCTCAGTTCGGATTGTAGGCTGCAACTCGCCTACATGAAGTCGGAATCGCTAGTAATCGCGGATCAGCACGCCGCGGTGAATACGTTCCCGGGCCTTGTACACACCGCCCGTCACACCACGAGAGTTTGTAACACCCGAAGTCGGTGAGGTAACCGTAAGGAGCCAGCCGCCTAAGGTGGGATAGATGATTGGGGTGAAGTCGTAACAAGGTAGCCGTATCGGAAGGTGCGGCTGGATCACCTCCTTTCTAAGGATAAGGAACTGCGCATTGGTCTTGTTTAGTCTTGAGAGGTCTTGTGGGGCCTTAGCTCAGCTGGGAGAGCGCCTGCTTTGCACGCAGGAGGTCAGCGGTTCGATCCCGCTAGGCTCCATTGGTGAGAGATCACCAAGTAATGCACATTGAAAATTGAATATCTATATCAAATAGTAACAAGAAAATAAACCGAAACGCTGTAGTATTAAAAGAGTTTATGACTGAAAGGTCAGAAAATAAGGTTAAGTTAATAAGGGCGCACGGTGGATGCCTTGGCACTAGGAGCCGAAGAAGGACGTGACAAACGACGATATGCCTTGGGTAGCTGTAAGTAAGCGATGATCCAGGGATTTCCGAATGGGGGAACCCAGCAGGTGCTACCTGTTACCCATATCTGTTAAGGATATGAGGAGGAAGACGCAGTGAACTGAAACATCTAAGTAGCTGCAGGAAGAGAAAGCAAAAGCGATTGCCTTAGTAGCGGCGAGCGAAACGGCAGAAGGGCAAACCGAAGAGTTTACTCTTCGGGGTTGTAGGACTGCAATGTGGACTCAAAGATTATAGAAGAATGATTTGGGAAGATCAGCCAAAGAGAGTAAGAGCCTCGTATTTAAAATAGTCTTTGTACCTAGCAGAATCCTGAGTACGGCGGGACACGAGAAATCCCGTCGGAATCTGGGAGGACCATCTCCCAACCCTAAATACTCCCTAGTGACCGATAGTGAACCAGTACCGTGAGGGAAAGGTGAAAAGCACCCCGGGAGGGGAGTGAAATAGAACCTGAAACCGTGTGCCTACAACAAGTTCGAGCCCGTTAATGGGTGAGAGCGTGCCTTTTGTAGAATGAACCGGCGAGTTACGATATGATGCGAGGTTAAGTTGAAGAGACGGAGCCGTAGGGAAACCGAGTCTGAATAGGGCGCATTAGTATCATGTCGTAGACCCGAAACCATGTGACCTACCCATGAGCAGGTTGAAGGTGCGGTAAGACGCACTGGAGGACCGAACCAGGGCACGTTGAAAAGTGCTTGGATGACTTGTGGGTAGCGGAGAAATTCCAAACGAACTTGGAGATAGCTGGTTCTCTCCGAAATAGCTTTAGGGCTAGCGTCGACATAAAGATTCTTGGAGGTAGAGCACTGTTTGGGTGAGGGGTCCATCCCGGATTACCAATCTCAGATAAACTCCGAATGCCAAAGAATTATGGTCGGCAGTCAGACTGCGAGTGCTAAGATCCGTAGTCGAAAGGGAAACAGCCCAGACCACCAGCTAAGGTCCCAAAATAATTGTTAAGTGGAAAAGGATGTGGGGTTGCACAGACAACTAGGATGTTAGCTTAGAAGCAGCTATTCATTCAAAGAGTGCGTAATAGCTCACTAGTCGAGTGACCCTGCGCCGAAAATGTACCGGGGCTAAAACAATTTACCGAAGCTGTGGATACCTTTATAGGTATGGTAGGAGAGCGTTCTATGTGTGGAGAAGGTGTACCGTGAGGAGCGCTGGAACACATAGAAGTGAGAATGCCGGTATGAGTAGCGAAAGACAGGTGAGAATCCTGTCCACCGTAAGACTAAGGTTTCCAGGGGAAGGCTCGTCCGCCCTGGGTTAGTCGGGACCTAAGGAGAGACCGAAAGGTGTATCCGATGGACAACAGGTTGATATTCCTGTACTAGAGTATGTAGTGATGGAGGGACGCAGTAGGCTAACTAAAGCAGACGAATGGAAGAGTCTGTCTAAGCAGTGAGGTGTGATATGAGTCAAATGCTTATATCTGTAACATTGAGCTGTGATGGGGAGCGAAGTTTAGTAGCGAAGTTAGTGACGTCACACTGCCAAGAAAAGCTTCTAGCGTTTAAACATACTCTACCCGTACCGCAAACCGACACAGGTAGTCGAGGCGAGTAGCCTCAGGTGAGCGAGAGAACTCTCGTTAAGGAACTCGGCAAAATGACCCCGTAACTTCGGGAGAAGGGGTGCTGACTTTAGGTCAGCCGCAGTGAATAGGCCCAAGCAACTGTTTATCAAAAACACAGCTCTCTGCTAAATCGTAAGATGATGTATAGGGGGTGACGCCTGCCCGGTGCTGGAAGGTTAAGAGGAGTGCTTAGAGGTAACTCGAAGGTATGAATTGAAGCCCCAGTAAACGGCGGCCGTAACTATAACGGTCCTAAGGTAGCGAAATTCCTTGTCGGGTAAGTTCCGACCCGCACGAAAGGCGTAATGATTTGGGCACTGTCTCAACGAGAGACTCGGTGAAATTTTAGTACCTGTGAAGATGCAGGTTACCCGCGACAGGACGGAAAGACCCCATGGAGCTTTACTGCAGTTTGATATTGAGTGTCTGTACCACATGTACAGGATAGGTAGGAGTCTAAGAGATCGGGACGCCAGTTTCGAAGGAGACGTTGTTGGGATACTACCCTTGTGTTATGGCCACTCTAACCCGGATAGGTGATCCCTATCGGAGACAGTGTCTGACGGGCAGTTTGACTGGGGCGGTCGCCTCCTAAAAGGTAACGGAGGCGCCCAAAGGTTCCCTCAGAATGGTTGGAAATCATTCGCAGAGTGTAAAGGTATAAGGGAGCTTGACTGCGAGAGCTACAACTCGAGCAGGGACGAAAGTCGGGCTTAGTGATCCGGTGGTTCCGTATGGAAGGGCCATCGCTCAACGGATAAAAGCTACCCTGGGGATAACAGGCTTATCTCCCCCAAGAGTTCACATCGACGGGGAGGTTTGGCACCTCGATGTCGGCTCGTCGCATCCTGGGGCTGTAGTCGGTCCCAAGGGTTGGGCTGTTCGCCCATTAAAGCGGCACGCGAGCTGGGTTCAGAACGTCGTGAGACAGTTCGGTCCCTATCCGTCGCGGGCGTAGGAAATTTGAGAGGATCTGCTCCTAGTACGAGAGGACCAGAGTGGACTTACCGCTGGTGTACCAGTTGTCTTGCCAAAGGCATCGCTGGGTAGCTATGTAGGGAAGGGATAAACGCTGAAAGCATCTAAGTGTGAAACCCACCTCAAGATGAGATTTCCCATGATTATATATCAGTAAGAGCCCTGAGAGATGATCAGGTAGATAGGTTAGAAGTGGAAGTGTGGCGACACATGTAGCGGACTAATACTAATAGCTCGAGGACTTATCCAAAGTAACTGAGGATACGAAGTGTGAGGTTTACTTGGTATTTGATAGATATTCAATTTTGAGTAGGTATTACTCAGAGTTAAGTGACGATAGCCTAGGAGATACACCTGTACCCATGCCGAACACAGCAGTTAAGCCCTAGAACGCCGGAAGTAGTTGGGGGTTGCCCCCTGTGAGATATGGAAGTCGCTTAGCT
>NZ_JALDTU010000015.1:0-1621 GCF_023109005.1 Streptococcus oralis
CCCAATCACCGACCCTAGCTCGCTTGTTTGCTTCTTCGGGTTTTTCGTGAATGGTATGAGAAATAGAAATTCGCCCTACTTTTCGTATGCACTTAACCAATAAAGAGATTCTAGACAAGTTTTTGAGCTATTCAGAAGACTTGAAACACCACTATAATCTCTATCAACTCTTGCTTTTTCACTTTCAGAATAAGGAGCCGGAGAAATTTTTCGGACTCATTGCGGACAATCTAAAGCAGGTTCATCCTCTCTTTCATACTGTCTTTAAAACCTTCCTCAAGGACAAAGAGAAAATCGTCAATGCCCTTCAACTACCCTATTCAAACGCCAAATTGGAAGCCACTAATAATCTCATCAAACTCATCAAGCGCAATGCCTTTGGATTTCGGAACTTTGAAAACTTCAAAAAACGGATTTTTATCGCTCTGAACATCAAAAAAGACAATTTCCTTAGTTGGACTATGAAACTCAAACTATTTTTTATCGAATACCTTGATATGCTTGACAAATGGTGGAAAAGGACTTAGTCCGGTGCAATACAGAACTAAATCCTTTCAATAATTATTTGTCTAACTTTTTGGATAGTATACAAGTCAGCCAACTAAGATTGGCTACAGGCCTTTTCCCACTAAATCATCCATCTTTAAACTATTTACAGTATTTCTTCAATGAATGACTGGACTGTTTATACCTTATAAAAAGTTTATTAGTCCTCTTTTTTATGACGTCCTACCAAACCAAGAATTGATAGAAGTAAGCCTAGACCTGTCAGCGTTGCAAGGTTGGAACCAACTTGAGATTCACCTGTTCGTGGAAGAGTAGGTGCAGGGCGTTCAGAAGTGAACGGTTTCGTTGAAGGCTCTGGTTTAACTGGAGTATCCGGAGTATTAGGAACTTCTGGAGTTACTGGTGCCACAGTATAATGTACATCCTTAACAATGTTTTCTTGGGTAACTGCTTCAGACGGAACTGTCTCGACATCTACGCTATAACCTGGAATCACTGGCGATGGCACAGCGTTATAGTTAGCCTTGTCGCTTGTCCAAGCCGTCATGCTCACAACAGATCCAGTTACCTTGTCTGTCGTTACTGTACGTGTCCAAGTTGCTGTCTGAACTTGGTCAGCTGGGGTTTGATCACCGGCACCATGGTAACGAACTGTCAGGTTCACAGCCTTGCTTTCTTGGCTATCCGTTGTGCCGTGTTTCACATGAACAACAACATTTTGATCATAGCTACTATCAAGGTCGAATTTAGCCGGAAGCTGGTCTTTCGAAACTAATTCATAACCTTGAGCTAGATAAGCATTCACCATTAAATCATATTTTTCTCGGGCACTATCTGAAAGAGGAGTATCAGAGCCTCCGCTGGTAAGTACTTCCTTATCTTTCAGCGTTTTTTGAGCAGTGTCGTCAATGATGGTATAGGTTACTTTTTGCTTATCTGCTTTATAGGTAACCGTTTCTTCAATATCTGCGCTATCTCCCGTAATCTGTTCAACGGCTGCTACAGTTGCCTTATCTGGTGTATAACCATCAACAGTTGGAGAGGTTACCTCTGGGAAGGTGCTCTCTGACGGACTCCAGACGCCTTCCTGGATGATCCGGCCAGCCACCAAATC
>NZ_JALDTU010000015.1:1721-4746 GCF_023109005.1 Streptococcus oralis
CTTAGACTCTGCCGCCTGACTCGCGTCCTCATAGACATATTGGATGGTCTCGGTCACCGTTTTCGTTTCTTCAACCGAAACCGTCTTATGGCGCAGACGCACCGTGACATTCTGATCCGTCGCATCGTCGGTATCAAACTGAGTCGGAAGAGATTCTTGCGATACCAACTCATAGCCCTGGGCCTGATAGCCTGCTACAACAGCATCGTAAGTTGTTTGCGCTTGCCCTGACACAGCCCCGTTGGAGACACCTTTTTCCAACAAAACTTTATCTTCTAATGTCTGACCTGTTGTCTCATCAATGACCGTATAAGTCAGTTGCTGCGCATTGGCCTTGTAGGTGACCTTACGTGCCACATCGTTGCTGGTGGCACTGATGTTCGCAACTGCATCAACTGTCGGATGATCCGCTGTGTACCCGGCAATTACAGGAGAGGTTACCTCTGGGAAGGTGCTCTCTGACGGACTCCAGACGCCTTCCTGGATGATCCGGCCAGCCACCAAATCCTTGGTATTGGTCCGCTTGAACTCCAGCGTCTGAACCTTAGACTCTGCCGCCTGACTCGCGTCCTCATAGACATATTGGATGGTCTCGGTCACCGTTTTCGTTTCTTCAACCGGAATCGTCTTATGGCGCAAATGGACTTCAAAGGTTTGAATAGTTTCATCGTACGTCACACCGACGCTTGGATAATTATCTGAAACAACTTCATAGTGTAAGTTTTGGTAATACTGAAGTGTTGCGGCAGTCCTATAGGTATCTGTTTGACCATAATAACCCATCAGCTCTTTAGTCTCTAAAATCTTCTTATTATCGTCATCATCAAGATAAACAACCCTGGCACCTCCTATTGCCTCAATATAATAGTTATATACATTTGTAACCCCCAACCTCACTGTGCCCATTGCATTTTCACTTGACGATACATATTTATAAACTTTCCCATTGAAATGCACCCGTTCTTCATGTGACGCTACATAAGATTCTCCTGTGGGCGTCCCTTTAGGCTTAATTATTTGTGTTTCGGTCAGTTTAGTCGTTGTTCCTTGAATATAATTATCAAGCAATACTGTTCCGGCTGTGTTGTAACTGAAAAAATTATAACTGAGGTCAGGCTTAGTTAAAACGAAAGGTGAAGGCAATTTACTTGTAATGGCTAGCCAGTACCCGCTATCAAACTCTGAATCCCTACGCATGGTAAACGAGATAACATCGCCATTATCTATTACACCAGCGATACTAGTCTTATAAAAATCCGGATGGTTATATCTATCTGGGATATTTTGTGTCGGACTACTTGCAGCTAAACGATTATCAGATTGTTTATCAACATAGGAACCCGTTATTTTTACTGGTTTAAAGTTATAATCTGTTATCCCTTCCTCATGAGTTTGTCCCTTATATATCGTTTTTGACAAACTTGTCAGC
This sequence comes from Streptococcus oralis, assembly GCF_023109005.1. Classification (GTDB taxonomy): domain Bacteria; phylum Bacillota; class Bacilli; order Lactobacillales; family Streptococcaceae; genus Streptococcus; species Streptococcus oralis_BU. Next base: position 3,151 of record NZ_JALDTU010000015.1, read on the forward strand.
GCTAATATAGCTGGGTTTTCTTGATTAAATTGAATGAGATTATCATCTTCATCATAAAAACGGATTTTGACACCATACCTAGACGGTGCTGATAAATTATAAAAAGTATAGATTCCTTTTGTTGGATCTTTCTCAGCAAAACCGATTATTCCTATCCCATTATTTAAATTTGTTACTTCATAAACAACTTTAGCAATTTTTGTACCATTATAGCTAGAATTTTGTAGATTTGTGTAAGTAGCTGTTATAGTTTGACCTTTGTTAATTTTGGGAATCACAAAATTCCCTGATGCAGAAGTTTTGTATGCAGCTATTGGATTATTAGCAAATGTCCTACCACTACCTATATATTCTTCATATGAGTACGCTCTAGGCGTATCTTGCTGACCAAATTCAGTTGTACCTGTAATTGATAGGTGAGCATTTGGTTCGTTTTCAAATTTCAGTCCTTGAGTTACAACTTCACTAAGATAACCGGGCTTTTGAGTGTTACTTTGAGCTGTTGCATAATCACTGTTATATTTATCAGTTGACTCTCGTATACTTTGGGCTTGCTCTTTTTCACGAGCAATTGCATCAGCCTCTAAGTTTGCAGCTTCTTCTTGTGTATTAGCTGTTCCAATGATCTCAGTTGGTTTTTGTTTTACTTCAATATTAGAAGCTTGAGCAGTAGCAATAGCATCTTTTAATTCTTGATTTTCAACTGTTACATTTGGCTGTCCTTCAGCAGGGTTCCCAGCAGCTACCATCGAAACAGGCACAGGTGCTGATGAAGCTGCCAACGATTTTGCTTCAGCAACTTCGGCTGCAACAGTTTTCGCTTGAACAATCAAGCTGGTATCAGAAGCTTCTGCTACAGGAGCTAAGGCGGTTGTCTTAGTAGCCTTAATTTCATCAGCTACCACACCTTCATGGAAGCTAAACATTGCAATAATCCCAAATATTAGAACTCCAATCGCACCATAAACTTTATTCTTACGGATTGAACCATGTCCCTTTGTTTCACCAGTTTTCTTAAACATTAATATATTATATTCCTTTTTATAATTAATTAACTCTCTTGATCTAATTCCTCCTAAAAGAGAAATAACAAGAGATTTTTATGCTAAATCTCAAGCTTTTATCATCACTTATGGCTTCATATTTGATTTAATATCAACAATCTATCTTACTTTTTTAGTTTGCTAATATAATAAAACAGATAGTCCAGAGGGTTTAAATAACTATCTCTAAACTGTCTGACGATACTTAAAAAATTAGTCACCTCACATTGTATATTATACTTTAGTGAGTGGAATAATTCAATCAATATGCAAGTAAAATATACAAAGATTGTGTAATTTCGTTTTTGTATAAGATAAATTGCAAGAATAAGCGCAACATTTACTCTAACTCATCCACTAGAGCTTCATAAGCAGTTCTGTAATCTAAACATTTTTGTGGTCGGTGATTGATATCATATAAGGCCTTGTTCAAAGCCTCATCAGATATAGCAGCTAAATCTGTTTTCTTTGGGAAGTATTCTCTTAGTAAGCCATTTGCGTTTTCATTGCTTTCTCTCTGCCAAGATGAATAGGCGTCCGCAAAGAAAAAGGA
>NZ_JALDTU010000016.1:0-3982 GCF_023109005.1 Streptococcus oralis
CATCAAAAAAGAAAGGACAAAATTTGTCCTTTCTCGATCTTAGCTGACTTCAACCCACTACAGTTGACAAGGAGCCTTTAAAAGTTATTTCACCTAATATAAAAGTATTCACAGCTAAAGAATAGTCTGATATTGTCCTAAATCAGACTGATTTGCTGCTTCTTTCTGTTTAGAAAGAGCCTCTTTCATCTCTGATGAATGAGCAAGGACACTTTGAATCTTCTCTACCATGCCTGAAACATCTTCTGCTGGGTAAATGTGACTATCTGCAGTAAATCGATGGCTATGACAAGTGTTTGTGAAGCTGAGAATCAACATATTGTTTTCAAAGGCCGTGCGACAAGCATTAAGGATTTCATCGCTGATATTGATATCTAAATACAAATCACATTTCTCAAAAAGCTCAGCAACTCTAGCTGGGCGGATATTTGGATAAAGCGAAACATTTGCGAAACGATTTAGTCCCATTAAATAGCTGGACATTTCTGTAATCGCTCCAATATGAAAATGAACATTTGGTAGCTTGGTCACAAGTTCTTCAATCTGCTCAAGCTGATCACTATTAGTCAAAATCAAGGCTTCCGGATTCATGTTATTAAGGCGTTGATAAGCATAGATGTAACCAAGATTGTGGAAATAGCCTTTTTCTTCAGGAGCCACCAAGTTTTGAATTTTCTCATAAACCTGCTTGTCTTGGACAGCAATACGAACATTTCGATTCGTCAGCTTCATAACCGCTACCATATTACCTGGTAACTCTTCTCCAATAGGCTCTTGCCAGAAAAGAACATCCTCTGCACAACCATTTTTAGGAGGAAGAGAATAGGCCACAAAGAAAGGAGTCGATAGCGAATTATAAATAATTCGATCTGTATCGTACCCACGATATTGGAGGTAAAAGATAATAAATTCTTGTTTGGATTTAAAGATATGTCGTTTTCCTTCAAGTGTCAGGATAATATCATCCGTCAAATGATTTTCCATAATCACCACGACATTGCTCTGGTCAAAATAGCGAGTATGGGTCGGACGTTGTGACTTATCATAAGTTATCTGCGCAAAAAGTCGCCCTTTACGATTGTAAATATCTGCTACTCGAACTTGTCCCTCTGAATCCAACCATTCGACAGCCCGAACGCGTCTTTCGTGAGTTGGTTGACGATAAAAAATATTAGCACGTTTCTTACCCATGTCTAGAATTTCGCCATTCACATTACTAGAGCGAATTTCCCATAAGTGAGGTTTTGGAACCAGATTAAAATAAAGAGGTCGACTTTCTGGTGTCTCTAAATCTCCTGTGAAATAACTATAAGGAGACTCAACATCTGGAACAAGATAACCATCGTCTTGTACAACAACAACGGGACAATCTAACCCTGCTGTTTTTAGTGAACGTAACAAATCAAAACTTGCCTGATCACATCGTTCAAACAAACAAATCATAGTTTTTATACCTTTCTTTCTGAATACTATTTAGTTTGTCTGAGCAGATTGGACAAGATCAGACCAACGCTGAGCGATATGCTCATTAAGATAAGGTTTGGCTACCTCATAAGATACACGAGACAAATCTTCCTGAGAATGTTGAGTTAATAGCTGAACAATCTTTTCCGCATATTCTGTCGTCATGGCGTCCAGATTATCTGGACGAGCCTTGGGAATCAGGTAGCCATTTTCTCCATCGCGAATAAAGGTCGGATTACCATAACGTACATCAAATCCAATAATAGGCAGACCAGAGCCTACTGCTTCTAGCAAGGTCAGACCAAATCCTTCACTAGTGGATGCAGTCAAATAAGCCGAATAGTTCTTATAAACATCTGTTAGATGATGATGCCCCATTAAACGGATATAATCTCCTGCCTCCAAATCTTCAATCAAGTTCCGAAGCATAGCCTCCTCACTACCAGTACCATAGATGTCAAAAGTGAGCCTTGGCAAATGTTCATGTGCCTTCACCACAGAGCGAAGCAGCCAATCAATGTGTTTTTCACTTGCTAATCGAGAAGCTGTTATCACACCAAAAGCCTTCCGTTCTCCCTTTGGTCGACGTAGCTTATCCAAACTCCCCACAGGAATAGTCCATATTTCCTTTGGTTTAATATTTGTATACTGTGCAAACTGCTCTGTGAGAAGTCTTGTCTGAACATCCGTCGAATTGATGATGTAGTCTACCTCATCAGCATATTCAAACTGATACTCGTAATAATTATTCCACAAGATATAGTCTTTTTCTGCAGGATTTTCACTGAAGTGGTCAGCATGAACGATAACAGCTAATTTGGCCTTCCCTTTATTAGCAAAAATCGGTTGCCCAATATCTGTCCCCCTATCCAAAATCAGTAAGTCTTTGTCGGTCAACTCTAAACTTCTCATGAAATGGGCAACAAATTCCTGCTTGGAGTAGAAAACATGATTTGGAAAACGATAGATTTGTGTCTCCTGCTTGCCGTTCACCTCATCGATAATCTCTTCATAGGCTACACTACCATCTTTATTAAGCCAGGTCCGTTGGTAGAGACGAGCACGACCATCTACAGGACTATAATACTCAACAAAGTTCTTGACGTAAGTATAATATTCCTTCTGAATCAGACATCCCCGTGAAACAATTTCTGCTCGATCAATCAACTCATTATCCATATCGCTAGCATAACAAGTCACAAAATCATTGTCTCCAAATATAACTCGGAAAGTTTTATTTTCAGGATTACGGATAATCTCTAGGGGCTCTCTATCAAAACCACCTAAAACGTGAGCTAGGGTGTAGGTCGTAGGCGCAATTTCAACATCAGTGAAATACTGATAAAGCCAGATAACTTCAGAATCTTTGAATCCGATATTTCTGGTCAGATGCTCAATATTATCAGATGAAATAAAATCCATAAAGATGAATTTTGCATCTAAACTCACACTGCGAAATAATCTTGCTCGATAGATTTGAGCATACTCCACTCCACTGCTCGCCCAACCTATTCCCAGATTGATGTTATAAATTGTCATAAATCATATCCCTCTTACAAAAAGGTATCGTCTTCAACTCTTGAAAGATGTTTGGTATTTTCCTCTTGTTGCTCTTCTTTAGTTAGCTCATTCTCAAAAGAAATGAGGTAATTAACAGGAGCTGAACTTTCTGAACCTGTCTTCGCAGTAATGTTTTCAATCTTTACAACTTCTATTTGAGGTACGGAATCCTTTGACTTCTCTTCCTCTCCTGCAAACAAGTCTAATTCTTCTTGCTCTTCGTCAGCCAAAGAATCTTCAATCAGAGTTGCAGCATCAATTTCTTTATCTAGATTTTCATCTTCTAAAAAACCATCAACCTGATTTAGAAGCTTCTTTATTTTTTCCTTTTGTAAATGATATAATCTCTCAGCTTCTATACGTTTTTTTGTCAAGATATCAATCTCTTCCAGAATAGATTCGCGTATATCCAGATAATCCTTTTGTGCTTTTTCTAAAACTTCTTTGGCTTCTTGCTCTGCACTTTTATGAGCCGAAATGACAAGTGATTTCGCATAAATAACAGCTTCACCTATTTCTTTTTCTTTATCCTTCATAGAATCAATTTTTTTACGCAAAGATTCGATTTTTTCATTTTTTTTCCGAATTTCACTATAAAACTCTTCCTCCAAGGATTCGATGCAATCGTCAACTTCCTTCGCACGATAACGGCCGAACAATGTTTTTCTAAGTCGCATTCTGCTCCCTCTATTCTTTATTTATATAATATATACCACGATACCCATTGTAGCATAGATTAGCTTGTATTGCCATTATTTTCTAACTCTCACACCCCAAATAACGGCCCATATCTGGACAGTTTATAAAACTATAAACAACGGCTCTATAATATTTGTAGTGGGTAAATTCCCTATGGATATTATGGAGCCTATTTATTCTATCTTGAATTGTCAAATTAAGTGCACATTTTCTTCATAGAAGACTTCATAAGGAGTTTTCCAGTTAAGACATTTGCGTG
>NZ_JALDTU010000017.1:0-2930 GCF_023109005.1 Streptococcus oralis
TCAACCGCAACTCAAGGAGCGGAAACTGGTAAAGTGGTAGAAGGCAATACCAATATCGTTTACTACTATGATCTTGTGAAATCACCAGAAGAATACGGTGATGTCGTTGTTCATTATGTGGATGAATCTGGTAAGAAGATCAAGGAAGATGTGACTGATACTTCTCGTGGTAAGGTTGGCAAAGACTATGACACAACAGATCATAAGAGTATCTCTATCAAGCATGGTAACACAGTTTACAACATTGTACCTGAAAAGACCAAAGGTCAAGAACGAGGTAAGGTTGTGAAGGGTGTAACAGAAGTTACTTATGTCTATAAGGCTGTTCAAGCAGAACCTAAGAAGCTAGGTACCAATGCTAAGGGTGAAGATGTTAATGGTAAGACGATGTTGGCTGGTTCAACAGAGGTTTACACAATTAACATTGACAACGACCAATACAAGGGCACAACAGGTCTGGTTGACCAAGACAAACAAGCCGGCTTGATGGTAGTTGAGAAATACGATAGCAAGTTTGTGACACCAAATCTAGATGCTGTTCGTATGACGACAGAAGATGGCAAGGTTGTCAGCGGCTTCACGACTAAGATTTACAAGTCTGTTGCAGAAGCTCCACAAAAGGTTCAAGATTATATCAAGGCTAAGGGCTTGACAATTGATGGTGAGTTTGCGGTAACAACTTCAGATGATCCAGTAGCCTACACGAATGACTATGCCTTGAAGGGAATCAACCTGAAATTGATCTTCCCAACAACTGTGAAGAAAGATATTAAGGAAGCGAGCAAGTACGAAAACAAGGCTTATCAAATTGACTTTGCCGGTATTGCAGAAACCAATGTCGTAACGAATAATATTCCGAAGATTAATCCGAAGAAAGATATTGTAGCGACAGTTGAAGATGGTCTGAAAGATCAAAACTCTTTGGATGGCAAGACGATTAAAGTTGGCGCTGTCTATAACTTCGAGTTGAACACTTCTTACTTGCCAGCGAAACGTGGCCAGTCTATTGATAAAATTGAAGTGAAGGACACTTATTCACCGCTTGTGGAATATAATGGCGTTCACAAATGGATTGCCAATACAGATATTCTCTTGAAAGATAACACGAAGATTGCCAAAGGAACTGATTTGACCCGATATGTCAACCAAGATATTGATCATCAGGCTAGAACAGTTGTCTACAGCTTCTCTAGTGACTTCTTGAGCAAGATTTCTGATGATAGTGAATTCCAAGCGATTGGTTACATGCAAGTGAAACAGCTTGACTATGGTACAGTGAAGAATACCTTTACAGAAATCATCAATAATGTTGAACACGATTCGAATACGGTAACACTCGTATCACCAGAAGAATACGGTGATGTCGTTGTTCATTATGTGGATGAATCTGGTAAGAAGATCAAGGAAGATGTGACTGATACTTCTCGTGGTAAGGTTGGCAAAGACTATGACACAACAGATCATAAGAGTATCTCTATCAAGCATGGTAACACAGTTTACAACATTGTACCTGAAAAGACCAAAGGTCAAGAACGAGGTAAGGTTGTGAAGGGTGTAACAGAAGTTACTTATGTCTATAAGGCTGTTCAAGCAGAACCTAAGAAGCTAGGTACCAATGCTAAGGGTGAAGATGTTAATGGTAAGACGATGTTGGCTGGTTCAACAGAGGTTTACACAATTAACATTGACAACGACCAATACAAGGGCACAACAGGTCTGGTTGACCAAGACAAACAAGCCGGCTTGATGGTAGTTGAGAAATACGATAGCAAGTTTGTGACACCAAATCTAGATGCTGTTCGTATGACGACAGAAGATGGCAAGGTTGTCAGCGGCTTCACGACTAAGATTTACAAGTCTGTTGCAGAAGCTCCACAAAAGGTTCAAGATTATATCAAGGCTAAGGGCTTGACAATTGATGGTGAGTTTGCGGTAACAACTTCAGATGATCCAGTAGCCTACACGAATGACTATGCCTTGAAGGGAATCAACCTGAAATTGATCTTCCCAACAACTGTGAAGAAAGATATTAAGGAAGCGAGCAAGTACGAAAACAAGGCTTATCAAATTGACTTTGCCGGTATTGCAGAAACCAATGTCGTAACGAATAATATTCCGAAGATTAATCCGAAGAAAGATATTGTAGCGACAGTTGAAGATGGTCTGAAAGATCAAAACTCTTTGGATGGCAAGACGATTAAAGTTGGCGCTGTCTATAACTTCGAGTTGAACACTTCTTACTTGCCAGCGAAACGTGGCCAGTCTATTGATAAAATTGAAGTGAAGGACACTTATTCACCGCTTGTGGAATATAATGGCGTTCACAAATGGATTGCCAATACAGATATTCTCTTGAAAGATAACACGAAGATTGCCAAAGGAACTGATTTGACCCGATATGTCAACCAAGATATTGATCATCAGGCTAGAACAGTTGTCTACAGCTTCTCTAGTGACTTCTTGAGCAAGATTTCTGATGATAGTGAATTCCAAGCGATTGGTTACATGCAAGTGAAACAGCTTGACTATGGTACAGTGAAGAATACCTTTACAGAAATCATCAATAATGTTGAACACGATTCGAATACGGTAACTGTGGTAACACCTGAAAAACCTCAGACACCGCCTGAAAAACCTCAGACACCGCCTGAAAAACCTCAGACACCGCCAGTAGTTCCAACTACACCTCGAACTAATTTGCCTGAAACAGGTGAAAAAGACCATGGTGAAGCAACTGTTCTTGGTTTAGCGATGATGGTATCAGCAATGTCACTCCTTGGTTTCAGTAAGCGCAAAGAAGAGAAATAATCATAAAGTTTATTTCTCGCTTATACCTAGGGACGTTGACTTCGTAGGCTCCTTGTCAACTGTAGTGGGTTGAAGTCAGCTAAGATCGAGAAAGGACAAATTTTGTCCTTTCTTTTTTGATG